>JABSOM010000010.1 GCA_013215945.1 Campylobacteraceae bacterium | reverse complement strand
GTGTGACTGTAGGAGCAGGAGATTCAACTGTCTCTTTAAAACTAAACAATGAATTAGGCTTTTCAAAAACAAAATCTTTAGCAACCTTAGGAAAGGGAGATATCCAAATCTCTGATAAAGAAAATTCAGATGATTTAAGTGCTTTAAATACAGCCTTTTTTGGATAAGATTCTAGTAAAAAAAGGATTTACATTATGATTATGGAATCATTTATTGGATTTATATTGTTTTTTGGGACAGCACTTTTAATGGTGGGAATTTTTCTTTATCTGTATGCTATTGTTACACCATACGATGATTACAAGCTTATTTTTGAAGAAAATAATACAACAGCATCTCTTAGTTTTGGAGGAGCTGTTATTGGGGTTTCTATTCCTTTATACAGCGCACTAGTAAGTTCAGTGTCTTATTTTGATTTTGTTATTTGGGGAAGTGTTGCGATTATTATTCAGTTGATTTTTGCATTTATTGTAACCAGACTTAAAGGGAAGTTTTCACTTGAAGCTAAAATTGAAAAAGATGTTGTTGCGGTTGGAATTTTAATGGCATTTTTATCTATTTGTATAGGACTTTTAAATGCTGGAGCAATGAGTTATTAATTAAAGAAGCGCTCATACTAAACAAGCACCAAATACTTAGGTGCTTGTAACTTAAGGTTTAACCTTATTCAAATACAATCTTCAAGAAGTGATAAAATAGGACTTATAATCTTTTAACATTCTTGTTTTATTCCAGTCTTTAGATACTTAGGGATTATCATTTTCTACTTTCATCTGCTCAAAAACTAAAATAGGTTCAACTACGCTGTATAAAAATGTATTTTTGTTAAAAACTGTTTTTGAAATGATAGCTACAAGTTTCCCTTCTTGAAATACACCACCTCCACTATTAGAAGGAATAGCCAGACAATTACTTCTAATTTCATATTTTTTTGCCAAATCTGTATAATCAAGACTGGTATTAAGTCCTGTAAGAACATTAGGAGCTTTATAAAACACGCAGTTTTTTTCTTTTAGAAGTACATTATAAAACATTCCTTCTTTTGACATAGAATAATAGATGAAGGTCCCCACTTTACTTAGTGTTAGTTTGTTTATTTCTAATTTTGAACGTAGCGTAGTATTTATATAACTTAAGTCAAAATGTATGTTTTTAGAGTCTTTTATTTTACAATGTTTTGCTGTATATATTTTATTATTAGCATGCACGCCATTACAGTTTTTAAATTTTTTAAAATACTCATATTCTTTGTTCAAAATTGGTTTTGAAGAATTAAGGTGTAAGTATTTAGGTATAGCTTCTAAATTATTTTGTAAAAAAGTATATCGTGGAAGTAGGGTGTATATATATTTATCAAGCATTAGTATATTATCGTCCATTGATTCAATTTTAAACTCTGGGTCAGGGTTTTGTACTAAAAAATCTTTAAATTTTATCAAACAATTTTTAGTAGATTTTAAATATATATAAGATAAACGCGTATTGTCACTAAAGCGTTTTGCTTTTTCATATTTGTTAATACACTCATCCCATGTATAAGCATAAATGTTGTTTGAAAGTATTAATAAAGCGAAGAATATCACAAATATTTTTCTCATAATATATAAGTATAACATAGCTTATTATTAGTACAAGCTTAGAAAAAAGCCTAGTTTATGAGCTTAAGAATTAAGCAGAAAATATTTACTGCTTAATTAAAGGTTCTTTTTTTTAGTTTTTTATATCCTATTTTAATAAGATCTAATAGTGGATTTCTGTAGGAGCGAAAAACGTATCTTTTTATAATATAAGCAAGAAGTCCTTTTACATGAACTAAACCATATAAGTTTCCAACTGCGTACTTTCCTCCAAGGGCTATTAAAATACCTTCAAGTTTGGGGTCACATTTTTTTAGTTTTCTTTTTTTGATTTTACGTAGAATATTTCTACCTGCTCTTATGCCACTTTCTCTTGCAATCGTGACATTGGGAGGCATTATCTCGCCTTTTTTATTTTTTATTTCTGCTATATCTCCTATGGCAAAAATATTGTTATGATTTTTTGCTTGTAAATATTCATTTACAATAACTTGCCCTTTTTTATTTTTTTCAAGATCTAAATTAACTGAAACCCTCGAAGCAATAATTCCTCCTGCAAAAATCAAAAAGGAATGATACATTTTAGTTCCATTTGAAAGGTATAAAAAGCCGTCTTCACATTTCACTAGTTTTGTACCCGTTACTACGTTAATACCTAACGATTTAAGCCTGTTATGGCTCATACTGATTAGTTTGGGAGTAAGCCCTGGTAAAATAGTAGCTGAGCTACTAATAAGGGTTATTTTTAAGTTATCACAAGAAAAGTTTCCACGAGTGAAAAACTTTCTAGAATTGTATGCCATTTCTGCAGCAATCTCAACACCAGATAAACCAGCACCAATAACAGCAATATGTGTATCGTCACAAATTTTTGCTTCATCGGCAATCTTTTTAAAAAGCTGGTTTTCAAAACTTTGTTTAAAAAATACTGCATGATGAAGTTTTTTAATATCATTAGCATGATTTAATCCTGTAATACTCTTAGGAAAAAATGTTCTGGTCCCTGCTGCAATAATTAAATAATCAAAACTAAGGATTTCTTTTTCATCCGTATAAATCTCTTTTTTCTCTAAATCTACATTAGAAACTTTTAAATTTTTATACTCTAAGTAGTTGTGATTAAAGCCCATACATAAGGTTGTTAAATCAATAGTAACATCAGCAATTGTAGATTTATTTGCTATTAAATCATAAACTTCAGGTTGTAAATTATGATAAGTGTGTTTGTCAATGAGTGTTATTTTAATATTTTTATTTTTTACTAGTTCTTTTAATGCGTAAATTCCTGCATATCCCCCGCCAATTATTACGACTTTTTCCATTGTTTAGAATCCTTTTATATACTTACATCTAAAATAAATTATATTTGGCTAAGTATATTAAAGCTTTTATTAATTAATAATAAAAATCGATATCAATAAAGAAATATTGAAAATATTAAATCTATGGTTTTAAATGCATTGTTTTTTTAAAGATATCTCTAAAGCTTTCCTACTATTATCACCATTGCTAAAGTAATAATAAACTTCGTAACTCTTCTGTAATTAAAAGAGTATAAACTTTCTTTATAAAGGATAAGTATGCAAGACTTTTATAATTTAGCTATTGGCATTGTTGTTATTGGAATACTTTTAAATATTGCTATATATTATTTTGATAAGTATCAATCAAAAATAAATAAAAGAACCTAAGCTCTTTTATTTATTTTAAACGGATAATATTTTTGCTCAAATTATCACCCGCTTAGGCATTACATCTATTTTATGCTTATTTGATTTATAAAAAACATTGTAATAAATAATTGTTTCAACAAACTTTAAAATGATATTGAGTATCATAACCTTAATAAAACACTCACCTAATAATTGGAGAAATAATGACAAAATTAATGAATTTACAAGATAAAACGATAGAAGTATTAATTGTAGAAGATGAAATAGTATTGGCTTTAGGAATGGAAGCTTCACTAGAGGATTTAGGTTATAAAGTACCTTCCATTACAACAAGTGTAGATGCTGCTTTAAAGAGTCTAAAAGAATATAGTTTTGATATAGTAATTATGGATATTAATTTAAAAGGGAAAAAAACAGGAATTCAAGCTGCAAAAACAATTTGGAAAAAATATCAAATTCCTATAGTATTTTTAACTTCCTCTAACGATGATTCTAAGTTTAAAGATGCAATGGGAAGTGAATCTTATTCCTATTTAACAAAACCTTGTAGGGATAGAAATCTAGATATCGCTATTAAAACTGCTTTACATCAACATAAATATTTTTTTAAAAATCAAGAATGTTTAAAAAAAGACTCTTTGATAATTTTAGCAAAGAACCACAGCTATAATATTGCAAAAAAGATTTTATATAAAAATGATGTAGCGTTAAAATTAAGTGGAAATGAAATTAAGTTTTTTGATGTTTTGGCTTCCAAAGTCGGTGAACCTCTTAGTTTTGATAGAATTATATCGTTTATTTACCGTGATGAGTATTCAGAGCTATCTTTATTAAGAAGTTTAGCGCATAAATTAAGTGCAAAACTTGAAGACGAATTATTTGAAGATGTATATGAGTATGGGTATAGATTAAAACTTTCATAGAATAAAATTCTTTTTCAAAGTGCTTATTTTCTGTAAACCTTTGGGCTTATTAAATATAAAAATTTCATTTACCCAAGAAATGAACTCGATGCTATTTATATAGAAGGAGATGAAGGTTCTTTATTAATTCCAAGCGTGAAATTTAAGCACAATAAAATAATACTTGCCATGATCTGGATCAATATTTATATTAAAAAGTATATTCTTTTTGTAAGATAATGACATTATAATAATTATTTGAGTTATATTGTGTGAAATTTACTACTAATTTTGTATTTAAAATAGATTAATTTTAATAAAATTAAATTATTTATTATTTAAATAATTTAATTTAATATTCTCAAGGATTTAAAAATAATTAGTGATATAACTATTTTGTGGTATCTAATATAATGTATTCTTTAAAAATAGATTTTAGAATATGTCAAAAAATAAAATAAATATTTTATAGAAAAATTATTTATTAAAAATTTGATATTTTTGATAAGCAAATGACAAAAATGTCATAAGTCTGTGTTATACTTTTCCAAAGCACATTTGTAAAGTTCTTTAATTAATTCATTTATTAGAAGTGAGATTAAAGTCTAAGTATATATTATTTGATGTATATTTAGAATATAGAGTTTATATTTGGGATGAAATCTTTAATACTTTAAGGTATTAAATATTTTGAACCATCTATCGTTCTGTCTTTAATTCCTTGGAGTAAATAAAATAATTGGAGGAATATAATGGAAAATTTAAAAAACCCATTAGGTTTAACTGGTATTGAGTTTACAGAGTTTGCATCTGCAGATACACAGTTTATGGAAGATGTGTTTATGGATTTTGGTTTTTCAAAAACACAAAAGTTCGTTGGTAAAGATATTCTACACTTTAGTCAAAATAAAATTCACTTTTTACTTAACAAAGAAAAGGCTGGTTTCTCAGCACAATTCACTAAAACACATGGTCCCGCAATCTCATCTATGGGTTGGCGCGTAAAAAATGCACAATTCGCATATGATGAAGCTGTAAGAAGAGGCGCTAAACCTGCTAATGAAACGGATTTTCCGTATCCTGCTATTTATGGTATTGGTAACAGTCTTATTTATTTTATTGAGGCTTACGAAGGTGAAAATACTATTTGGGATAAAGATTTTGAAGCCTTAGAGAATCCTGTTGTTCAAAAAGATAAGGGTTTTATCGAAATTGATCACTTAACCAATAATGTTTATCAAGGTACCATGGAAAAATGGGCTGATTTTTATAAAAATGTTTTTGGTTTCACTGAAGTTCGATATTTTGATATCAAAGGTGTAAAAACAGCACTCATTTCTTATGCACTTGCAAGTCCTTGTGGAACATTCTGTATTCCTATTAATGAAGGAAAAGGAAGCAAAAACAATCAAATTGATGAATATTTAGATATGTATGATGGTCCAGGTGTGCAGCATTTGGCATTTAGAACAAATGATTTAGTAGCTTCATGTGATTCTTTAGATGCTTCTCATATTGATACCCTTGATATTATTCCTGAGTACTACGATACTATTTGGGACAGAGTTCCTTGGGTTAAAGAAGATAGAAAAAGAATACAACATCACCAAATTTTAGTAGATTCACAAGCCAAAAACACCTACCTTTTACAAATATTTACCAAAAATCTTTTTGGTCCTATTTTTATTGAAATGATTCAAAGAGAAGACGATAAAGGGTTTGGAGAAGGTAACTTCACCGCTTTATTTGAATCTATTGAACGAGAACAAGAAAAACGTGGTGTTCTTTAATCACTCAAAGGAATAAAAGATGAAAATCAAAAAGATACATCATGTTGCTTATCGTTGTAGTGATGCGAAAAATACGGTTTTATGGTACAAAGAACATTTTAATATGGATTTCGTTTTAGCAATAGCTGAAAACGAAGTTCCATCTACGAAACAACCAGATCCTTATATGCATATCTTTTTAGATGCAGGAGCAGGTAATATTTTGGCATTTTTTGAAATACCAACCTATGATGCTCCCATTAAAGATCCAAATACCCCTGATTGGGTACAGCATATTGCTTTTGAAATTGAATCTTATGCAGAATTAGTTGAAACAAAAGATAAATGGGTAAAAGCAGGTCTTGATGTTGTTGGGCCTACGAATCATGGTTTGTTTAAATCTATTTATGTGTTTGATCCAGATGGTCACCGTTTGGAATTAAGTGTAAATGTAGGAAGTAAAGAAGAAGCTGCTTTGGCTATGAAAAAAATGGATGAAGTTAAATGGGCTATGTTAGAAGAATGGTCTGTAACTAAAAGAGCACCAGAACACGCAAAATGGTTGCATAAAGATGAGTTTGAAAGTAAATAAATGAAATTAGCCAGCTTAAAAAACAATACAAGAGATGGACTTTTAGTTCTCGTTAATAAAACTTTGACTTCTTATGTTGAAGTTAAAGATATAGCAAGAACTTTACAAGAAGCATTAGATTCTTGGGAAAAAGTTAAACCTCTTTTAGAAAAAGTGTATAAACAATTAAATAATAATGAGTTATTAGAATCCAAGGTTTTTAAACAAGAGGATTGTGAATCTCCCCTTCCTAGAGCTTATGCTTGGTTGGATGGTTCTGCTTATGTAAATCATGTTGAATTAACCAGAAAAGCAAGAGGAGCTAGTATTCCTAGCTCTTTTTATGAAGACCCTTTGATGTATCAAGGGGGTTCTGATACTTTTTTAGGCCCAAGAGAAAATATTTGTTTAGAAAGCGAATCTTATGGTATTGATTTTGAAGCAGAAGTGGCAGTTATTACCAATGATGTACCTATGTCTTGTACACAAGAAGAAGCTTCTTCACATATTATATTATTGATGTTAATTAATGATGTAAGTTTACGTAATTTAATTCCAGAAGAATTAGCAAAAGGTATTGGTTTTATTCAATCCAAATCTTCTTGTTCTTTTTCTCCTGTTTGTGTAACTCCTGATGAATTAGGTGAGGCTTGGAGTGATGATAAAGTAGCGTTGAGTATTGATGTTTTTTACAATGAAGCTTTATTTGGAAATCCCTTGTGTAATGTAGATATGACTTTTTCATTCTCAAAACTTGTTTCTCATGCTGCTAAAACAAGACACTTAAGTGCTGGAACTATTATTGGTTCTGGAACGGTTTCTAATAAGTTAAATGGTAAAGAAGGCAAAAGTATAGAAGAGGGTGGAAGAGGTTATTCCTGTATCGCAGAAAAACGTATGGTTGAAAAGATTCAAACAGGAAATATTAAAAGTGAATTTATGAAGTTTAATGACAGCATTAAAATTTCAATGAATGATGGTGAGGGAAAAAGTATTTTTGGAGAAATAAAACAAAGTGTAACACAGTATATAAAGTAGAAGGAAGAATATGGAAGAATTTTTAAGCCTAAATCCAAAAGATGAAGCACCTATTGATGTGTATAATTATTTAGTAAGCGCAGTAGCTCCTAGACCTATTGCTTTTGCTAGTACTGTATCTAAAAAAGGAGAAGTAAATCTCTCCCCTTTTAGTTTTTTTAATGTCATTTCTGCCAATCCTCCTATGTTAATCTTTTCTCCTGTAAACAGAGGAAAAGATGCTTCTAAAAAAGATACTTTACTTAATATAGAAGAAACAAAAGAAGTTGTAATTAATATAGTTAATTATGACATGGTGCAACAAATGTCTTTAAGCAGTGCGGATTATCCAAGGGGCGTAAATGAGTTTGAAAAAGCAGGTTTTACTATGCTTCAATCAGAAAAAATAAACCCCTTTAGAGTAAAAGAAGCACCTGTTCAATTTGAATGTATAGTAAAAGATATTATTCATATAGCTCCTAATGGAGGCGCTGGTAATCTTATTATTTGTGAAATTGTAAAAATGCACTTTAATAAAAACATTTTAACGCCTAAAAATAGAATAGACCCTTATAAAATAGATTTAGTAGCACGCGCTGGGGGTAATTTTTACACAAGAGCACAAACAGGATACTTTGAAATAGCAAAACCCTTTGGAGCTTTAGGTATTGGTTTTGATAATCTTCCAAAAGAGATAATAAACAGCAAAATTTTAAGTGGAAATGATTTAGGAAAACTAGCAAGTGTAGAAGTTTTACCAAATGAAGAAGAAATAAAAGACTTTAAAAATAATATTAAAAGTGATATAAATAGCCATGAATTAGCAAAAGCCTATTTAGAAAAAGATGAAATAATGAAAGCTTGGCTGGTTTTATTATAAAATACCTTTAAAAGCTCAAAAATATAAGAACATAATATAGAGAAATTGCACAAGATAGGGCTTTTAGTCATATAAGTTTAAGTTTTTCTTAAGTTTTTTATAAAGAAAAATCCATTATAATCCTACGAATATTTAGTTACAAAACAGTTACAAAAGGTTTATTTTGAATATCAGTAAAATTGATACAGTTACAACTAACTCTCTATCGGCATTTGCTAAGTTTTCTTTGGCATTACTTTTTATAGTTTTAGTATTTATTTGGTCGTATACCGTTCATGAAGGTTTACCTAATAATACATTTTTAGTTTTGGGTGCTGTATTTGGTGCATATATGGCTATGAATATTGGTGCGAATGATGTTGCAAATAATGTAGGGCCTGCTGTTGGGTCTAAAGCTATAACAATGATGTGGGCTATTATATTAGCTGCTGTTTTTGAGGCTTTAGGTGCTTTTATTGCTGGTGGAGATGTTGTCAAAACCATTAAAAAAGGAATTATTGATCCTGCTTTAATTTCTGATCCCGAAGTATTTATTTGGGTCATGGCAGCTGCTTTATTATCAGCAGCAATTTGGCTTAATTTTGCAACTGCTATAGGTGCTCCTGTTTCTACTACTCATTCTATTGTAGGTGGAGTTATGGGATCCGGTATTGCTGCTGCTGGTTTTTCTATTGTTGCTTGGGGAACGATGGCAAAAATTGCTGCATCATGGATTATTTCTCCTTTATTAGGTGGTATTATCGCCGCGGCTTTCTTATTTTTTATTAAGAAAAAAATCATGTATAAAAAAGATATGATACAAAGTGCCAAAAATATTGTTCCTTATTTAATAGCACTGATGACTTTTGTATTTTCTACGTATTTAATTTTAAAAGGTTTAAAAAAACTGATTAAGTTAGATTTATTTGAAGCAGCTGGAATAGCGCTACTTCTTGCAGTTCTTGTATTTATTATTGTTAAACCTTTTATTGTAAAAGCGGCTTCAAAACTTGACAATACAAGAGTTCAGGTCAATACTTTATTTACTATTCCTTTAATTTTTGCAGCTGCTTTACTTTCTTTTGCTCATGGTGCAAATGATGTTGCAAATGCAATTGGACCTTTGGCTGCTATAAATGATGCGGTTGTAAATATGGGAGTATCTTCAAAAGTTGAGATTCCTTTGTGGATTATGGGAATAGGGGCTTTAGGTATTGCTGTTGGTTTAGCATTGTATGGCCCTAAGCTTATTAAAACAGTTGGAAGTGAAATCACTGAGCTTGATCAAGTTAGAGCGTTCTCTATAGCTATGGCTGCTGCTATTACTGTTATTATTGCCTCACAGCTTGGACTTCCTGTTTCTTCTACGCATATTGCAGTGGGAGGAGTATTTGGAGTTGGTTTTTTACGTGAATATTTAGATTCATCTGAAAGCAAAATGATTTCACAAATGAGAAAACGACTTAAAAGAGATAAAAAGATTTTGAACTCATTTGAAAGTGAACTCTCTAGTATAGAAAAGATTGAAAAAAAATCAAAAAGTGATTATCAAAGAATTGTAGAATTGTATAAATTAATTGATAATAATATTGAAGTAGTAAAAGAAGACAAAAAACAATTTAAATCTGCTAAGAGCGTAAAATATGTAAAAAGAGATGCTGTTAAAAAGATTATTGCTGCTTGGGTTATTACTGTTCCTGCTGCTGCTTTACTCTCTGCTAGTGTGTTTTTTATGATAAAAGGTATTATGTCATAAGATATTCACAAAGAGGCTTAGCGCTTTTATGATAAAATCCTTTATTATTTTATAAAGGATTCTTTATCGAAGCTCTTACTTCTGTTGCCACTATCTATTTATTAATAGTTATTGGTTTTTTACTTAAAAAAATTTTTAAAGATGAAATTCACGAAAAAAGTTTTGTTTTATTAAGTTTATATTTTTTACAACCTATTCTAGTTTTTTGGGGATTAACCAGAGAAAAACTAGACTTCGATTTTTTCATTTCTCCCTTGATATATTTTTCTGCTATTTTTATAGTACTTTTAATGGCATTGATTTATGTGCGTTTTGTATTTAATAATAGCAATGATAAAGCACTTTTTTTAGCCTCAGCTCTTGTTGGAAATACTGGGAACTTAGGAATTCCTTTAGGTATTGCTTTATTTGGGGTTTCATCTGTTCCTTATACTTCAATATTAAATATAGCAAATATATTTTTCATTTTTATTTTTTCTGTATATTTTTTAGCTGGAGAGAAATTCTCTCTTATAAAATCTTTAAAAAATATTTTTAAAATTCCTGCAATAACAGTTACTTTTTTTGCTATTTTATTTAATTATTTTGATTTTACACTTAATATGCATTTTGATAAAGTTTTTACAATGGCCGCATATACTGCTATTGTTATGCAATTAATTGTTTTTGGTATTTTTATGAGCCAAATTTCAATCAAAAAAGCAAATTGGAAATTAAGTCTTAATGTTGTTTTATTCAAACATATTATTTTACCACTAGTAGGTCTTATTGGTTTGGTTTATTTTGAAGTAGAACCTTTTCTTGCTTCTATAATTTTCTTGGAATTAATGGTACCTTTGGCTATTAACAATGTTAATTTGGCTTCTTTGTTTAACAGAAATCCTATAGATGCAACCTTTAGTATTTTAGTAAGTACAATCGTTTTTGTAGCCCTTATTTATGTTTATCTATTAATCATAAATCATTTTTTTAAAGTTGTATAAATGTGTGGAATTTTAGGTTTTAATTTTACTTCATCTTCTTTAACTCAGGCTATTTCTCATATTAAGAGTAGGGGGCCTGATAATACAGGGCAATCTTTTTACGAGAACAATACTTTTGCTCATACACGCTTAGCTATTATTGACTTGGACAAAGAAGCGAATCAGCCCATGCATTTTGATGATTTAATTCTTGTTTTTAATGGTGAAATATACAATTATAAAGATTTGATTATTGAAGAAAATCTTAAGTGTATTACTTCCTCTGATTCAGAAGTCATAATTCGTTTGTATCAAAAATATGGTATTGATTTTTTAAATAAACTAAATGGTATGTTCTCTTTTTGTTTATTCGATAAAAGTACAAATAAATATTTTTGTGCGAGGGATCGTTATGGGAAAAAACCATTTTTTTATTATCTAAAAGACGGCCAATTTATATTTTCTTCATCTATTAAATCAATACTTGCCATCTTGCCTAAAAAACCAAAACTAAATAAAGTTGCACTTGCCCAGTATTTGCAATATTTTGTGCCTTTGGGTGAGAATACTTTTTATCAAGACATCAAAAAACTAGAAGCATCTTCGTATTTAATATATGAAAATAAGAAGTGTTTTATAAAAAAATATTACAAAATCAATACGTATAAACGTTATAAAGATGAGAAAGAAGCTTTAATTGGTATTGAAAATGAATTAATTTCTGCAGTTGAGCGTCGTTTAGTAGGAGATGTAGAAGTAGGGTCCTTATTAAGTGGTGGGATTGATAGTTCTTTGATTTCATCTTTATACACAAAAATCTCTGGAAAAAAGATTCATACTTTTTCTGTGGGATACAAAGAGTATAAAAACTATGATGAACTAGAGTATGCCAAAACTGCATCTTTGCATATAGGTTCGCAACACCATCCTTTAGAAATAGGACAAAAAGACTTTATTGATTCACTTGAAGAGGTATTTGATGCTTTGGAAGAACCTCATGCAGATGCTGCTGCTATCCCTTTGTATCATTTAACAAAAAAGATCAATAAAATGGGAATTAAAACTGTATTAAGTGGCGAAGGAAGTGATGAACTCTTTTTAGGTTACGATAATTATGCAAAATTTCTTAAGTATTATGAGTTCCAAGAGAGTTTGAAAACTCCTCAGAATGATTTTTTAAATTCCATTATCTCTGCTTTACAAAACAATACAAAAGAGAGTGAGTATTTAAGAAGAATAGTTAAAAAAGAAACCTTGTATAACAGTTTTGGAGAAATATATACTGATATACAAATCAAACGATTGTTTGTTAAAAGACCTACTTACAAAAAAGAAAAACCTAAGAGTGACCCTGTTGACTGGATGTCTTATGCGGATTTGAAAGTATGGTTGGGTCAAGCTCTTTTATCAAAAGTTGATAAAATTTCAATGGCTAATTCACTTGAAGTCAGAACACCCTTTTTAGATGTCAATTTAGTTAATTATGTATTTGCTATTGATTCTAAGTTAAAAGTAGGAAATACCAACAAATATCTACTAAAAAAAATAGCCAGTAAATATATTCCTGATGAAATTATAACTAGAAGTAAGAAGGGATTTAATTCTCCTTTTAATGAATGGATTTTTGCTGAATACGGAAACAGTATTTTTGATTTGATTAAAGAAGTCAATGATGAAAGTTCTTTATTTAATGAAAGTTATTTAGAACATATTTTTATCTTAGCAAAAAACAAAAAATTCAAACAACATCTTTGGGCAATATACGTTTTTTCAAAATGGTATAAAAAAGAATATATGTAAATAATAATTAGCGTTATATTATAAAAACCATTTTATGCCCTAATACTTTTTTTCATTTTTAAGCTTCATATTTTATTATTTATTGTTTTTAATTATGAGAAATTTCTATAATTTCTCATTTCACTTTTATTCCTTTTAGCTAATAAAATAATTTTAATCCATAGATATATTATTCTATAATATCTTCTTATCTTCTCCTTGATTTTCTATTTTTTTTCAATATAATAGGTAAATTTTCAGCTTTTATATTATATTTTATGTATTTTTTTAAAAATAAACATTTTTATATACTTTTTGTTATAATTATGTCTTAATAAAACTAGATAAAATTAGAAATAAATATTTATACTGATAAAGGTGCTATATAATGAATAATAAAGTTGGTAGACCCATTACTAAAAAAAATAGAGTTAAAATTGGTCTTTCTCTTGAAGGAGAAAGTAATAATGTCTTGAACAAATTAACAATACTTTGTGGAAAAACGAAAAGTAGAATCATAGAAGAAGCAATTGACTTATATTATGAAAAAGAGATTGGGTCTAGGAAGCATAAAAATAATTTTACTGAATTAAGCGCTATGGAAAACTTTAGAAATTATATGGGAACAAATAAACGTTCTTAAATTCTTATTAAATATTATTTTGCTAATATTTAATATATTTTATTAGGGAGAAACAATGAAATCAAATTTTTTAAAAATAATTTTAACTTTTTCACTTTTATTTGCAAGTTCTTTATTTGGAAAAGAAAAAGTGTATAAATTAAAATTAGCTACTACATGGGGACCAACAGCAATACCTTTAATTGATGCACCAAAGAATATGGCTGCAATGGTTAAAAAAATGTCTAATGGGCGTTTACTTATTAAAGTAGATGCTTCTAATAAACACAAAGCACCTTTAGGTATCTTAGATATGGTTAAGGGGGGTCAATATGATATGGGCCATTCTACTTCATATTTTTGGAAGGGTAAAGATATTGATACTTTGCCTTTTACTACTATGCCTTTTGGTATGACTGCTTTAGAGCAGTACGCTTGGTTTTACAACGGTGGTGGAATGGAATTAATGCAAAAAGCCTATGCTAAACATAAGGTTCTTTCTTTTCCTGGTGGAAATACGGGTGTTCAAATGGGTGGATGGTTTCAAAAAGAAATTAAAACACTTGAAGATTTAAAAGGTTTAAAAATGAGAATTCCTGGTTTTGCTGGTGAAATAATGGCAGAACTTGGTGTTTTGGTTACAAATTTAGCACCTGGTGAGTTATACACTGCGCTGGAGCGTGGAACTATTGATGCTTTAGAGTGGGTTGGACCTTCTATGGATATTAAAATGGGATTTCATAAAATCGCATCTTATTATTATACGGGTTGGCATGAACCAGGTGCTGAAACTCAGTATTTAGTGAATAAAAAGTCTTTCAATAAACTTCCAAAAGATTTACAAGAAATTTTAATTGTTGCAATGAGAGCCTCTGCTTATGATATGTTTATTCAAAACTACCACTTAAGCGGTCTTGCTTTAGGAAAAATGTTAAAAGAATATCCAAATATTAAAATTAAAGCTTTTCCAAAAGAAGTAATGGATGGAATGAAAAAAGCCAATACCCTTTTACGAGAGGTAGTATCGAAAAAATCTGCTTTATTAAAAGAAGTACTTGATCACCAAGCATCATACTTAAAACAAGTTAGACCTTGGTCAGAAATGTCTGATTATTTATATCTAAGAGATAATCTTACAAAATAACACAGAGTTTTTTCTGTGTTAATTTATACAAAGAAATAAAACATATTTTTATTTCTTTGTTTTATTCCCAAAAATCCTTTAACTCATTTTTTTCTTTTTTATTGTCTTCATCAGAGAGTTCTTCAATATCTTTTAAGGCTTTTTGTACTTTTTTTTCTTCAAGTTCATCTTCATTTTTTACTTTTGGTTTTTTAGATTTTTTTTCTTCTTTTAATATCATATATTCACTCATTATCTCTTCATATTTATTAAAATCTATTAAGATGAAACTGGGTTTCCCATCTCTTAAAATAACTGCTTTATCTATTTCACCTTTTTGAACACTGTTAAAAACTTTTTTACTTTTTCTTACCAACTCAGTAGCTGAGATCATTTCTTTGGATGTGTATTGTAAATAATTCATTTTATTTCCTGTTAATATTTATGTATTTAAATACGTATATTGAGATTTAATACGTATAACTATTGCACTTACAGCTATTTTGTATACTTGTATTAATAAATATTGTAGCTAAATTTTTTAATTATGAGTAAAAAGATACGTATTATTATTTGTTTAAGTATAAGTATATAAGAAAAAAATCTTATATACTTATTTTTTTGAGAAAATACTTTCTGCCCATTCAGTAATTGGACCTCTTAGTACTTTTTTTAGTCTTATTGCAAAAATATTAACCAAAGATGAGTCAATTTTTGTTGATTTTAGTAGGGTTGTTAAAGCATTAGTATGTTTATTAACATAAAAGTTGTCAATTTGTTTATTCGATCCTAAAACTACAACTTTACAAGTGCTGTCTATTCGTGATAAAACCATTTGCATAGTTTTATTTGACATATTTTGCGCTTCATCTATAATTACAAAAGCGTTTGATAAGGTTCTTCCTCTCATCTCTCCTACCCACATCGTTTCTATGGAATAGTTTTGAATTAAGAGTTCAACTCTTTGCTGCACTTCTTTATCTTCTAAATCTTCAAAACTGTCTTTTTTATTTGCTCTTCTTTTTTTGTGCTCACTTCTAATCATATAATCAAGTGAATCCATTAAAGGATGATTATAAATAGCAAATTTTTCTTCCAGACCTGGTAAATAACCTACATCTTCACCCTTATCTAAGGATTCGATAGAGTTTCTTATGTAAATTACTTTTTGTTTATTTTTTTGTTTGATTAATTTTAAGGCACCTGAGAGCGCGAGTAATGTTTTTCCCGAACCAGCCTTAGCTTCTACAATTATAACATTGTAGTGGTGGCTTAAAATAGCATTACAGAAGAGTAATTGTTCTGTATTTAAAGGCGTAACAATTTGATTTCTCACTTCTTCTTCATTTAGTACTTGAATTTTTTTATTTTCAATGCTAGCTAAAATCATTTGATCTGAATCTTTGACTTTAAAACAGTAAGAAAAATTAAATATTTCATAGTTTTTGTCAATTTCTTCTATATTTTTATTGTCTAAGTGTTCTATTTCACTAAAATTTATTTCAATTTGTTTGATAAATTCATAAGAGAATTTTTCACTGCTAGTTCCTAGAAGTGAATCTACTTTAAGATCCAGAGATAAAGCTCTGGTTCTAGCCATAATATCAAGTGATAAAAATTTTATTTTTTTGTCATAAAATGTATTACAAAAACTTGCAATTTCAAGTATTTTTCTATCATTTATTATATTTAAAGAAGTATTTTTAGAATCAAGATCATATGATTCTTTAGAAATAATATCAATAGTTGATACACTTAAGTCACTTATTTCTAAACGAATGATTTTATAGCCATCAATACTTTGTGATTTTAACACTTTCGCATTTTCTAAAATTCGTGCAAATTCTCTTGCTTGATAATTTATCTCATCAAAACCAGATTTTTTACTGTCTATTTCGTCTAAAACAGTTTCTGGAAGAATAATGAGATTTTTATTTTCATCCGATATCTTATAAATATTTTTTGCGTCTTCTAATAAAATATTTGTATCTAAAACATAATACTTATCAAAGTTCATTCTTATCCTTTTTTGTCATAATTTTATATATAGTAAAAACAAAGAGTAGTATTATCAAACTTGTAAATAGTATTGATACACTTTTTACAATTACATAGGTCACAATTAAAATGGCTAAAGCTGTAGGTAATTCATTATAGGCTCTAAAAAATTTTGAACTTTTATTACAGGTATTATTTTCTAATTGTTTTCTGTAATAATTTAGTGAAAGTGAATACATAATCATTAGTATTACCGTGATTAGTTTTGCGTATAACCAAGGTCCTGTATTAAATAAGTCTGGGTGCATAATAAGCATTGTAAGGCCTGAAATTATGGCTGCATACATCGCTGGGTTACCAATATATGCGTAGAGTTTATATTCTTGTATTTTTACAATTTTTACAAATTCTTGACTTTCTTTATTTTCAACATGATAAACAAATAATCTTGGCAAATAAAATAGCATTGACATCCAAGACATAAAAGCAACAATATGAAAACTTAATATCCATGTATAGTATTCCATTTAGTCCTCGTTCTTAATTTTTTTTAGCCATTCATTAAGTGTTTTTTCAAAACCTATATTTTTGCTCTTATATAATTCTATCGTTTTTTCTAAGTATTCTTGTTTAACATATCCCCCATAATCATGGGGATATTTATATCCTAAGTGCAAGGAGTTTAAGTGAGTAGGGATGTTTAGGATGTTTCCCTTTTTTACTTCTTCAAGTGCTTTATTAATTCCTAAATAAGAGGAATTTGATTTGGGACAAGAGGCTAAATATATAGCACATTGACCTAAAATAATACGAGATTCTGGATAACCAATTTTATTAACACTTAACATAGTGCTTACCGCTAAATTAAGTGCATTGGGGTTTGCATTTCCAATATCTTCGCTGGCAAAAATAACCAATCGTCTAACAATGAAATCAACCGATTCTCCACCTTCTATCAAACGAGCTAAATAATATAACGAAGCATCAACATCTGAGCCTCTTAAAGATTTAATCATAGCTGAAGCCAAATCATAATGTGAATTAGAGCTTGATACACCATCTCCTATTACATTTTGACGCAATTCTTTTAAAATTTCTAGAGTAATATTTCCTTCAACTTTATAGGCAAAATCGATTAAATTAAGCATAGCTCTTGCATCACCAGAAGAGGTATTAATTAAGTACTCTTTTTCATCAGGTTTTAATATACAGTCCAGCTCTTTTTGTGCATATACAAGTATATCTTCAAGTTCTTCTTTATTAAGGGCTAAAAACTCGAATAAAAAGGATCGTGAACGTATTGCCGAGGTTAAAGTAAAAAAAGGATTTTCAGTTGAAGCGCCTATGATTATTGCTGAATAATTTTCCATTATTGGCAATAAAACTTCTTGTTGCACTTTGTTTAAACGATGCACTTCATCAATAAAAATAAGGGGTTTTATAAGGGAGTTTTTATAACGATCAAAAACTTTTCTAAGATCATCAATTTTTAGACCTGTAGCATTAAAATAATAATAATCTGTGTCAATTTCTTTTGCAATAATTTTGGCTAGAGTAGTTTTTCCAGTACCTGGTTTCCCATGAAAAAATAAGTGAGGAATTTCTTTTTTTTTAATAAGTTTGTATAAAACTTTTGATTTTGAAATAATATGGCTTTGACCAACAAAGTTTTCTAAATTTGTTGGTCTAAGAATATTGGCCAGTTTATCCATTGTCTTTTAAATATGATCGTAAATTTTTATATTCGTCTTTACTTAAAAATCTGCTTTTTCCTGTAGGTAGATTATTTAGTGATACTCCACCATAATCAACACGTTTTAAATCCATAATATCTAAAGAAAAATGTGCAAAAAATCTTCTTAACTCTCTGTTTTTTCCTTCAGTAATGATAACTTTCAATTTTGAGAATTTATCACCATTGGTTAAAATCTGATAAGCCGCAAAAGGCTTAAAATTCATAGAAACTATTTTTGAATGAGCATGGCCACCAATTTTTGCATCTTCTAATTCTAAACCTTCTTGCATTGCCATTTCAAGCGTTTTACTAATAGGTCCATCAACTTTAATTTTATACGTTCGCTCTAAAGGTGAGTGCATTAGTCCATTTACAATATCAATTGAATCAGATAATAATAGTACTCCTTCTGAAGAATAATCCAATCTTCCAACAGGTCTGAAGTGTAAATATTTTTTACCTAAAGTATCATAAATGATTCTTCTTCCTCTGGGGTCATTCTTAGTTACTAATTCACCTTTTGGTTTATTATATACAATTACCGTATAGGTTTTATCATCATCAATTTTAATGATTTTATTATCAATCATAACTAAATCATTTCTGGGATCAACTTGTGTTGCTAAGTTATCAATAACTTTTTTATTGATTTTTACACGGCCTTCTGCTATTACTTTATCTGCTTCTCTTCTTGAGAACTTTGAGTTATGTGAGATAAATTTATTAAGTCTAACTAAATCGTTTTGTTTGTTTTCCATATTATTTCCTATTTTATTCCAGCTTCAATAAGATCATGAATATGCAATACACCTAATAGTTTCTTATTTTCATCTTCTACTATTAGTACTTGTATTTTAAAGTTTTCTATAATCTCTAAAGCATCACTTGCCAATAAATTCTTATTTTGAATTGTTTTTGGGTTTTTTGTTGCAATTGATTCAACAGAACAGTTAAGTGAAAAATTATCTTTCATTAATGCTCTTCTTAAATCTCCATCACTTAATAATGCTATCACTTTTTTATCATCATCAAGTATTAAAACAGAACCTATTCTGCCTTCACTCATTTTTACTATTGCATCTTTTAATTTGGTTTCACGTGAAACTATTGGTAAAGAATCTTTTCTTAATAAGTCAGATACTTTAACAAAAAGTTGTTTTCCAAGTGAACCCCCTGGGTGAAAAGATGCAAAATCTTCTTTTTTAAACTTTCTTTTTTCCATTAAACAAACAGCTAATACATCACCCATTGCCATTGTTAAGGTGGTGGAAGAAGTAGGGGCTATATTTAAAGGACAGGCTTCTTTTGTAATACTTATATTAAAAAAGATGTCTGAATGTTTTCCAAGGGTTGACTTAATATCTTTGGCCATTGAAATCAATGGTATATCAAAACGTTTTAAATGTGGAAGTAAACGAATCAACTCTTCACTTTCTCCTGAATAAGACAAAGCCAGAACTACATCACCTTTGGAAATCATTCCTAAATCCCCATGCATTGCTTCAGTAGGGTGTAAAAAGAATGAAGATGTACCAGTACTAGCTAGAGTAGCAGCTATTTTAGCTCCTACTAAACCAGACTTTCCAACACCAGTAATAATTAATTTTCCTGATGTTTGTACAATTAAATCAACTGCTTTTTCTAAGGCTATTTCATCCAGATTTAAAGCAGCTAATTCTAACTCTTTTGCTTCTGTTAATAAAACATCTCTTGCAATTGATTTATAATTCATTCTTTTCCTTCTTTATTGTACTAATAATGTAGGTACAATCATTGGGTATTTTTTGTATTTTCTAATACAATGTTTTCTTACTACTTTTCTTATTTCATCTTCAAACATTCTATTATTAGCAAAAATACTTTCTTTTGCATTACTTAAGAACAGTTCTAATAAGTCTTCAATTTCTTTTGCAAAAAATCTGTCTTGTTTATTTGAAACCAAACCAAAAGAGGCAACTCTCATTTTTCCTTCTAGTTTTCTCTCATTTGCATTGATTTGAGCTACTAACATTACAATACCTTCATTGGCCATTGTTTGTCTGTCAATTACAATATCTTCTGCAATTCTGTGGTTCATTTGATTATCAATATATGTTTTACCAGATTTGATTGTTTTGATTTTTTTCATGTATTTAGGAGTAATTTCAATTTGTTCTCCTGCATTCATTACATACATATTTCGCTCTAAAACACCACAATCAATTCCTGTTCTTCCATGTTTTAAAGCATGATTGTATTCACCATGAACTGGTAAAAAGAATTTAGGTTTAACTAAACGTAACATTAATTTTTGTTCTTCTTGCGCAGCATGTCCTGATACGTGTAAATCCGGATAATCATGATATGCAACAACGGCACCCGCTTTTAAGATGTTATTAACTAAACCAGATACACTTGCTTCATTTCCAGGAATGGCTTTTGACGACAGTACAATTGTATCTTCTGGTTTGATTTTAATATGTCTGTGTTCATGAATAGACATTCTAAACAATGCAGACATTGGTTCACCTTGTGATCCTGTTGTTACGATTAATACTTCATCATCTGTATATTTATTAACTTCATATGCATCAATGAATTTATCTTTTGGAAATTTTACATATCCAAGTCCAAGTGCTAAGTCTAAGTTTTTCTCCATAGATCTACCAATAACACAGACTTTTCTTCCTGCTGCAATTCCACGTACTATTGCTTGTGAAACACGGTGAATATTTGATGAGAAAGTAGACATAATAACTCTACCTTTTGCATTTGCAAAAATTTTATCAAAAGTAGGTCCAACTGTTTTTTCTGTTCTTGTAAATCCTGGAGAGTGAGAATTTGTTGAATCAGATGTTAATAACATAACACCAGCTTCTCCATAATGTGCAAGTCTATGAAGATCAGTAGGGTAACCATCAACAGGAGTATGATCTATTTTAAAATCACCAGTATGAATCATTGTTCCTGCATCTGTAATAATAGCAATTGCAGATGAATCAATAATTGAGTGAGTAACATGCATCCATTCAACTTCAAAATCTTCAGAAATTCTAATAGGTCTTCTTTTTTCAATACATCTAAATAAAGCTCTGTGTTGTCTCATTCTATGTTCATCAAATTTTGAACCAATCATTTCTAAAGGTAAAGCAGTTCCGAAAATTGGCCATTGCATTTCTTTAAATAAATAAGGTATAGCTCCAATATGATCTTCATGTCCATGAGTAATAATAACAGCTACAATTTTATGTTTGATTTCTCTAAGATAAGTAAAATCTGGAATTAAAATATCAACACCATGCATTGTTTCATCTGGAAAGTTCATTCCAACATCAACAATAATTGCTTCTTTTTCAGTTTCAATGATCATCATGTTTCCACCAATTTCACCTAAACCACCTAAAGGAGTAACTTTAATTTTAGCTGTTGTTCCTAAGTTTAGTTTATTGTGTGGATTTAATCTGTCTTTTTGAACACGCTCATTTATATTAAAACCTTTTTGTAAATCACTGGTCCAACCCTCACCCGTTGTAACTTTGATTTTAGGTTTTACTCCACCTTGATTGTTTCTACCACGTGGACCATTTGCTGGTTTTTTATTGTGATTGTGAACAGGTTTTTTATTGTGATTGTGAACAGGTTTTTTTGCAGGAGCTTTTTGAGCTTCTTGCGTATTTTCTGTTTTAGCTTCACTTGTAACTTCTGTTTTTGAAGCTACTTTTGTTGCAGGTACTTGTTTTTGTTCTTTTTCTACTGAACCAATTTCTGCACTAATTTCCGTAACATTATTGTTTTCTTCCATAATTATCTACCTTTTTGTACATTTGGCTATACAAAAATGCATCAATTTCATGAGGGCGAACATTATCATGAATATTAAGTTCTTCAAAAATTTTATTTACTGTATCTCTAGGGATAATTGAAGATATATTCCTCGAAAGTTTTTTTCTTGGCTGTACAAAACAGGCTTTTAAAAACTTCTTGAATCCAGGTTCAATACTCTTTAATGAGTCTTTTTTTATATATAAAATTGATGACATTACCTTAGGTGCAGGTTCAAATGAAGTGGGAGGTACATCAAAAAGTATCTTCGCTTCAAGTGATAAAAGTTTGGTTATAACAGATAAGGAAGAAAATGTTTTTTCTTTCACTTCTGCTGCAAACTTTAGTGCAACTTCTTTTTGGATCATAACTATAATATGTTCACAGTTATCATCTTCCAAGGCTCTTAAAATAATATTCGTTGCGATATAATAAGGCAAATTTGCTATCATATCGTACTTACTCTCAAATAATGTTCCTTGGTCATCCCAAGCCTCTAAAACATCTGTGTGAATCAGTTCTAGTTTGTTATCATCTATTTGTACAGCAAATTTTGTTCGTAGAATTTTGATTAAATCATTATCTACCTCATAAGCTCTCACATTTTTGTACTTGACTAATTTTTGTGTCAAATCACCTAAGCCAGGCCCGATTTCAATTAGCTTGTTTTTGTTGTAGGGCATCGATTCGATGATTCTTAATAAAATGCTTTCGTCTTTCAGAAAGTTCTGTCCGTATCTTTTTTTTGCTTTAATTTTTTCCATAAGCAAAGAGTATAGCTTCTTTTAACTTACAATTAGATAATATCAACAAAATATGTCGTAAAGGATATAAATTGAGCACATTTGCTAAGAGAATAATACCTTGCCTGGACGTAAAAGACGGACGCGTAGTTAAGGGTGTAAATTTTGTAGGTTTAAGAGATGCAGGGGATCCTGTTGAAGTTGCTAAGAGATATAACAATGAAGGTGCAGATGAAATCACTTTTTTGGATATTACAGCATCTGTTGAAAACAGAGATACAATTGTTGATATTGTAAGAGATGTTGCAAAAGAAGTTTTCATTCCTTTAACAGTAGGTGGAGGTATTAGAAAACTCGATGATATTTATAAACTACTAAATGTAGGTTGTGATAAAGTTTCTATTAATTCTAGTGCTGTAAGTAATCCAGACTTTATTAATGAAGCATCAAAACGATTTGGCTCTCAATGTATTGTAGTTGCAATTGATGTTAAAAAAGTTGCAGATGGTTCTTATCATGTTTTTGTTAAAGGTGGACGTGAAGATACAGGTCTTGATGCTCTGGTTTGGGCTAAAGAAGTTTATAACAGAGGTGCAGGAGAGATACTTTTAACTTCTATGGATACAGATGGGGCTAAAACTGGTTATGAACTTAATATCACTTCAGCTATATCTTCTTTATTGGATATTCCTGTAATTGCCTCAGGTGGGGCTGGAACAATGGGTCATATTAAAGAAGCTTTTGATTGCGGAGCAAGTGCAGCATTAGCAGCATCAATCTTTCATTTTAAAGAAATTGATATTATGGATTTAAAAAGATATTTGGATAGCAATGGCATTGCTGTAAGGTTATAAATGAAAAAGCATTATTTATTATTTACTTGTTTGCCTCTAAGCCTTTTCTCCTATGAAGTTGAATTTGAAAAAAGATTTGTTAAAGAACTGAAACCAGATACTTTATCTACGCAGATTGAAATTACTACCAAAAGTAATTCTATTATAACTGTATCAAAGATATTAAATAGATTTAGTAAAGAAATAAAGTCTAATAATCATGTTGATATTTATTTTAAAAACTATCTCGTATATCCTTTATATAAGAAGGATACAAATAATCTTCCTAAAATAATTTCTTATCTTGGTAAACTACAGTATAAAGTTTCAAGCAACAGTGCTTCAAGTTTGAATTCTTTCATATACAGTATTAATCAATTAAAAGAAAAGAGACAGACTTCTGTAGAACTTTCTTCTTTATCCTGGAAAATTAAAAAATCTTCTGAAGAAAGTGCTTATGAATTACTTCGTTTTCAAGCAATTAAATGGGGGAATACTTACGCTAAAAATTTATCAGTATCTTTAAATACCCAATGTAAAATCAAAGCAATAAAAATTAAGTTAAATTCAAATAAAGCTGATTCATCATTCACTTCTTTTGATAAACATGATGGTTTTATTCTTCCTACTTTTGCTTTGGAAAACTTAGCTTTGGATGCTTTATATTCTTTGGATTGTAAGTGATAGTTTGTGCTGGAAGAAAAGAAACTTTTGAATTTGCCAAAATTATTGGCGTAGGGTTAATTGAATCTGCTATTAATCTTACTGAGATTTGTTTGGAGAATAAGCCCAAAAATATACTTTTTATAGGCACAGCAGGTTCTTATGGTGAGTACAATATATTTGATATTATTGAGTCAAGAAGCGCAGCTAATATTGAATTGTCTTTTTTACGTAAGGACTCTTATACCCCTTTAAATACTCTTATAGAATCTCAAAATAAAATTGTAAAAAATGATACTATTGTTAACTCTAGTAATTACATTTCTACAAACAAAAATCTTACAGCTACTTTTTTAGAAGAAGGAATTGGAATAGAAAATATGGAGTTTTTTGCTGTTCTTGAAGTAGCAAAAAAGTTTAATATTCCAGCTGCTGGAATCTTCATTGTTTCTAACTATACCAATAAAGATGCGCATAAAACCTTCTTGAAGAATCATCACTTAGCAATGTCTAAACTAAGTTCTTATGTCTTAAATAAAGATCTTATCTAAACAATAACTACTTGATAAATGAGCTAGTATTGTTTATTTATCAACTTCTATCTATTTTACATTTTTTAATAAAATGCCTCTATACCGCTATGTAAGGATAAGATATGTACTTTATCTACTTGATATAGGATTGATGTTTCACGTGAAACAATATTAGTCCTTATTTTCTAACACACAAACTTAATAGGTAAAAGCAAAAATTTTTTAAAGAAGAATATATATATTAAAATAAATTCATTAAGCTTTAAAATATGATTCTATAAGTAAATCCATATTCCTCTTTTCGATTTATTGTTCATGTATAAAATGAAACATTGGCTTGAAAAAAGAGTTTTGAAATTTGTAAAATAATAGTAAATAAAATAGATCAAAATATTACAAATAATGTTAAAATACAAAATAATATAGACAAAGGATAATGTTGAAATCAATTTATGATTACACCTTAGAAGAATTAAAAGAAGAAGTGAAACCTTCATTTAGAGCCAAACAAATTTATGATTGGATCTATAAAAAATACGTAACTTCTTACGACGATATGAAGAACATACCTCAAGATTTAAAAGACAACTTGATATCAAATAATTATGATATTTCTATCTTAGAGCAAGTACGAAAAGAAGAAAGCACAGATGGTAGTATTAAGTATTTATTTAAATTAAGAGATGGACATACTATTGAAGCTGTTCTTTTATTGATGAAAAAAAAGAAGATTAATGAAGAAGGAATTGTTGAGAGAAGTGAAAAATATACTGTATGTATTTCTTCTCAAGTTGGCTGTAAAATAGGCTGTACTTTTTGTCTAACGGCAAAAGGTGGTTTCGTAAGAAACTTAACAGTAGGAGAATACATTGCACAAATTGTTCATTTAAAAAGAGACAATAATATTGCAGCTAATAAAGCAGTAAATATTGTTTATATGGGAATGGGTGAACCTCTTGATAATTATAAAAACTTTGTACAAGCTGTAAAAATATTTTCTGAAGAAGATGGTTTATCAATTGCAAGGAGAAGACAAACGGTATCAACTTCTGGTATTTCATCTAAGATAATTAAACTTGGGGAAGCAGATTTAGGTATTCAGTTGGCAATTTCATTGCATGCTGTTGATGATAAATTAAGATCAGAGCTAATTCCTATGAATAAAGCTTATAATATTCAATCTATTATTGATGCGGTAAAAGCTTTTCCTGTTGATGCCAGAAAAAAAGTTATGTTTGAATACTTAGTAATAAAAGATAAAAATGACTCTTTAGCAGATGCAGCTAAATTAATCAAATTACTTGATGGTATAAAAGCCAAGGTAAACTTGATTTACTTTAATCCTTATCCTGGAACCCCTTACAAAAGACCAAGTGTTGAGACAATGGAGAGCTTCAAAAACTTTTTAATATCAAAAGGTCAATTAAGTACTATTAGAGAATCAAAAGGTTTAGATATCTCTGCTGCTTGTGGACAGTTAAAAGAAAAAGACGCTAGCAATTTTGAAGAAGTTAATAAGACTAATAAAATTAAGGGAAAATAAATGGCAATAACACGATTTGCACCAAGTCCTACTGGATATTTACATATAGGTGGATTAAGAACAGCATTATATGCTTATCTTTGGGCACGAAAAACTAAGGGTGAATTCAAATTAAGAATTGAAGATACAGATACAGCAAGAAATAATGAAGAAGCAATGAAGGCCATTATTGAAGCTTTTGCCTGGGTTGGTTTATCTTATGATGGAGAAGTTGAATATCAATCAAAACGTCTTGATATATATAATAAATACATCAAACAACTTCTTGATGAAGGAAAAGCATATAAGTGTTATATGAGCAGAGATGAACTTGATGCTTTACGTGAAGATCAAATGAGTAAAAAACAAACACCAAGATATGATGGAAGATACAGAGATTTTACAGGAACTCCCCCAGAAGGAGTTACTCCAGTTATTAGAATTAAAGCCCCATTAGAAGGTGTGATTAATTTTGAAGATGGTGTTAAATCATCTATGAGTTTTCAAGCTTCTGAAGTAGATGATTTTGTAATTGCAAGATCAAATGGTATGCCTACCTATAATTTTGTTGTTGCTATTGATGATGCATTAATGAAAATGACAGATGTTATTAGAGGCGATGACCATTTAACAAATACGCCAAAACAAATTGTAATTTACAATGCTTTGGGTTTTTCTATTCCTAAATTTTATCATGTTCCTATGATTAATAATCCTGCTGGAAAAAAACTCTCTAAAAGAGATGGGGCGATGGATGTTATGGAATACAAAAGATTGGGATATTTACCAGAAGCACTATTGAACTTTTTGGTAAGACTTGGTTGGTCAAATGGAGATCAAGAAATATTTTCAATGGATGAAATGTTAGAATTATTTGATCCCAATACAATTAATAAATCTGCTTCTGCATACAATGAAGAAAAACTTTTATGGTTAAATTCACACTATATAAAAAATGCAACAAATGAAAGACTAATAAAAGAGCTTAAATTTTTTGATTGTGATTTAAGTTCTTATGATAAAAAAGATATGATTTTGGATTTATCAAAAGAGCGAGCAAATACGCTGGTAGAATTAAAAGCATCTGTTAATAAAATTTTGCTTGTTCCCGCTTCGTATGAGAAAAAAGGAAGCAAAAAATTTGTGAAAGAAAATACTTTAGATATTTTAAAATCATATATCTCTTTGTTAGAATCAAAAAAAGATACTTTATTAGTGGCAGATGATTACGAGTTAATTACAAAACCATTTATTGAAGAAAATGAATTAAAATTTCCTCAAATCTTTCAACCTATTCGCATTGCACTTACGGGAGTAACACAAGCCCCTTCTGTTTATGACATAATGGCTGTTTTAGGATGGCAAGAAACTATTAAAAGATTTTCTACTGCTATTGCTAAAAATTTCAACAAAGATGTAGAAAACTAATCTATTTGTTATATTTTTTTTGCTAGTATAATTCTATATACTAAAAAGGAAATATAACATGAATATTTATGTAGGGAACTTGTCGTATAAAATGGACAGTAAAGATTTAGAAGAAGTTTTTGCTAAATTTGGAGCTGTAAAAAATTCTACTATTATTTCAGACAGAGAAACTGGAAGATCTAAAGGTTTTGGATTTATAGAAATGGAAACATCTCTCGCAGGAAACGAAGCAATTGAAGCTTTAAATGGAAATGAATGTGATGGAAGAACATTAAGAGTCAATGAAGCAAAACCAAGAGAAGAAAAACCAGGTCAATCTTACTAGTTTAAAAGAGAACTAAATCTTTAGTTTTCTTTTCATTAAATAATAATTATAATTATTTAATGAAAAGATATTACCCTCAATTTATAAAATACTCATAAACGAATTTTAAATGCCCTTAAAGACAAAAAGTAACTATCTGAAGGCAAAGTACTCTTTTTATAATTTAATTAGAAGGTATAAGAGAGAAATCATTCAAAATCACTATTCTTTTTCATACTTTTCCAAATATCATAAACATCATCTTTCCAAAAACTTTGAAAATAAGCGATTACATTTTTAATATCATTTTTATTTAGTTCTTTTTCAAAAGCAGGCATTTTCCCATTATAAAGTTTGCCTCCTTTAGTAATGATTTCTGCTAAAGTATTATAATCATGATGCCAAGTATGAGCTTGCCCATTTAAAGGAGGAGGGGGATAAAACCCATCTTTATTTGTTTTTTTCCATAATCTAGTACCACTTGCATCCTCTTTATGACAGCTGGCACAATTTGTTAAAAAAATACTTTTTCCCTTATTTACATTTGATTCATTAAACCAGCGCTTATCATAAGCACTTGGAGTTAGGTAAATATAATTTAATAAAAAAAGCAGAAGAAAAAAAACAAGAAGTAAAATAATCTTTTTCATTTAATGTTTTTCGTAAATACTACTTGTTCCCTTTTTGTTTATTGATAAAATATTATAAGGTTTTTTAATATCTTTGTATTCCATTCCTGGACTTCCCACAACCATACCTGGAACACTTAATCCTGCAATATTACTTGGTTTTTCGCTTAAAAGTTTTTTAATTGCTGAATAATTTACATGACCTTCAATATAATAGCCATCTACAATTGCTGTGTGACAAGAAGCATGTTCGTTTTTAATATTAAGTTTATTTTTTATTTCATTCATTTCTTCTGTTTTAATAACCGTAATATCAAAACCCTTTTTTTCCATAATTTTTGTCCATTCTGTGCAACATCCACAAAAAGGAGATTTATAAACAGTCATCTTTTTGCCTTCAATTGCGAAAACATTACTTGCTAAAAGAGTAAGTATTAAGAGAGATTTTTTTAATATTGGTAATTTTATATTTATCATTTTTGTCCTTTTAGCCTTAATTGTAGCAGTTTTTTGTGCAAGTTATGTGGAGAGTAAATATATCTTCTACTAATAAACTTATGATATAATTTTTCAAGGAAAAAGTATGAAAATATTATTATTAGAAGATGATCCTATGTTAAATGAGATTATAGAAGAACATTTATTAAAAAATAATTATGAAGTAATAAGTGTATTTAATGGTGCCGATGCTGAAAGTCTTTTGTATTCCCAGACCTTTGATTTGCTTCTTTTTGATGTGAATGTTCCTAGTATTAATGGTTTTACTTTATTAAAAGACTTACGTGAAAAATCTATACTAACTCCAGCTATTTTCATTACATCCCTAGATATGCTTAGTGATGTTGAAAAAGGTTTTGAAGCAGGTTGTGATGATTACATTAAAAAACCCTTTGATTTAAAAGAATTGGATTTAAGAATAAACAATCTGATAAGACTTTTTAATATTAGTAACAAAGAAATAGAGATTGCAAAAGATTTATTTTTTGATAAAAAAAGATTAGTAATAAAAAAAGACAATAAAAAAATAAAAATATCTCAAAAAGAAGCAGATGTTTTAGACTATTTAATACGTAATAAAAACAAAATGCTTTCCGTTGAGAATATCTGTTTAAATGTTTGGGCTTATGAAGAAGCACCTCTTGGTTCAACAATAAGAACCTATATTAAAAATTTAAGAAAGATTCTTGGTGCAGATCATATTATAAACATAAGAGGACTTGGCTATCAATTTAATTAGCGGTGAAAAAAAAGCACTCTTAAGGTTTTTATTTTTATATTTAGGATCTTCTTTTATTTTAATACTTATTATTGCTTTTTTTTATTATGAAAATGAAAAAAAACTCTATGCTGATTTAATTAAATCAAATATGAATTATGAGGTTTCTTTATTGTCTTCAAAAATAATTTATGCACATATGACAAACAATGATTTTGATCCATCTATTTTATTAGCAAACAAAAAATACAAAATGGCTTTGTACAATGTAAATAAAGAAAAAATTCTTGGTAATCTTGTACATAAAATTGATTTTGATCTAAGTTTTCGTAAACATGGTAATAACTACGTACTTACTGATGATTCAGCGCTAGGACATTTAGGCGTATATTATATTACTCTTGAAGAACATTCTTATACGAATAAAGTAGAACATTTACAAATAGAAATCTTTATTTTCTTTTCAAGTATTTATTTTTTTGTTACTTTGTTAGCATTTTATTTAGCAAAACTTTTTATTGCACCTATTAAAGAAGAGAGAATAAAACTTAATAATTTTATCAAAGACAGTACTCATGAATTAAATACTCCTCTTACTGCAATTTTAATGTCCATTCAAAATGATAATCTAAGCACAAAACAAATCCAAAGAATACGTATTAGTGCAAAAAGAATTTCAGATATTTATAAAGATTTGCGTTACTTATTTTTAGAAAATAACAAGGAAAAAAAAGACTCAATTGATTTAGACTTAGATTTATCTTTATTAATAAAAGAGCAAGTAGAATCTTTATCTCCTCAAATAAAACAAAAAAAGATAAATATTATTTTAGATTTGCAAAGTACTTTGTATAAAATCAAACAAGAAGACTTTGAAAGGCTGTTCTTAAACTTATTAAATAATGCTATCAAATACAATAAAATAGATGGGAAAATAAGTATTTTTTTAAAAAACAATACTCTAAGTATAGAAGATTCAGGTATTGGAATTAACAAAGATAAAATCAAAGATATTTTTAAACGTTACTACAGAGCAACGAGTGAACAGGGTGGTTTTGGAATTGGTTTAAGTATAGTTGAGCGCATTTGTGAAGAATATAATATTAATATTCAAGTAAAATCAGAAGAAAAAATAGGAACAACCTTCACTTTAAAATTATAAAAAATAATTATTCTACTTATTCTAAAATAATGCAAAAAAAGATTCTTTACACTCTCTACACAAAAAATATATAAAATCATTTCATCAAAACCTTAGGAGTTAATATGAATAAAGTACTTGGGATTTTAGGATCATTATGTGTTGTGGGGACCATGGCATTAAATGCCAGTGTTCACAAATTAGATTTTGCACACAGCAATGTTGGTTTTTCGATTAAACATTTAATGATTAGTAATGTTAAAGGAAATTTTAAAACATATGAAGCTGCTATTGATTTTGATTACAAAACAAAATCTTTTAATACTTTTAATGCAACAGTTGATTTAGCATCAGTAAACACTCAAAACGAAAAAAGAGATAAACATTTAAGAAGTAAAGACTTTTTTCAAGCCAATATGTATCCAAAAATGACTTTTAAAATGGCTGAATACAAAAAAATGAGTGATAATCATGGTGTTATGACGGGTGAATTAAAAATTAAAAATATAAGTAAAGTTGTTCAATTTGATGTTGAAGACTTAGGTGTTATAAAAGATTTTAAGGGAAATAACAGAGTTGGTTTTACTTTAGTAAGCAAGATTAATCGGGCAGATTTTGGGCTTACATGGAACAAAGCTTTAGAATTTGGTGGATTTGCTGTAGGTGAAAAAGTAAAAATTACTATTGATGTAGAAGCAATAGAAAAATAAGTATATTAAAGGGAGAAACAATGAAAAAATTAATGATGGTAGTAACACTAGGTCTTGCGTTTGTAATAGCAGGTTGTGCTAATAAAGCGGACAATATGGATGATGGTATGATGAAAAACGAAAGTACTATGATGAAGAAAGAAAGTACAATGATGAAAAAAGATGGAATGATGAAAGATGATGAAGCCATGATGAAAAAGAAAAAAATGGATTCTATGTAAATTCTTATTTTATTGCCGTAAACATAAGAATATTACATTAAAAAAGAAGAGCATAATAATGCTCTTCTTTTTTCATTAATTACACAGAGTTTTTAATTTCTTTTTGGTATAAATAAAGGTAAAAATAGCAGCTGAATAAATCATTACAAGTATTCCTACCCATAAATAAATAAAATCAAGTTCTAAATAAATTACAATAATATAAGCTACCAACAGTTTTGCAATAATTTGTCTGTATAAAGCTATATAAAATATCATTTTAGGTTGTTTAATGGCTTGCAAGGTAGAAATAGAAATAAACAAAATAATATAAGCATAAAAAATCCATACTTCAATAAGTATATAATCATAACCATAGGCAATTACTTCTGGATTGTCATCAAACTGAGAAATAATCAATTTTCCAAATATATACAAAAAAGCTATTCCAAATGTAGAAATAACAGAACCATAAATAAAAGCTTTTTTAACAATTAAATATACTCTGTCATATTTTTTTGCCCCATAATTATTAGCAACAAGCGTTAAAACAGCAGTACTTAATCCAAGGGCTGGAAGTAACATTAACTGTTCAACTCTAAAACCTATTCCATAACCAGCAACTGCATTTACTCCATAAGATGCTACAAAATACATCAGAATTAAAGATCCAAAAGCCATAATTAACATATTTAAAGATGATGCTGTTCCTTGTTGAATAAAATCAAGATATATTTTTTTATGAGGCAAAAAATATTCAAGTTTATTAAAATGAATAAGTTTTGTATCTAATACTTTTTTAAATAAATAAAGATTATTAAAGAATTGAATTAAAACCGTTGATAATGCAAGTCCTGCAATACCCATAGGTGGAATAAATAAAAACCCATAAATAAACAAAGGATTTAGGATTAAATTGGCAAAAAAACCAAAAATCAAAGAGTTTCTATACGATTTTGTATCTCCACGTGCTACTAAAATAGCATTTAAAGCAAAATTGATCATAAAAAAGATCGTACCATATAGAATAACATCTATATAAGCATAAGCATCACTTAAATACTCATCTTTAGCCCCTAAAACCTCAAACATATAAGGCGATATTATAAAGCCTACAACAGTAAGTATAAGGCTTAATATGATAAAAAACATAATACCTTTATGGGCATAGATGGAAGCCAGATGATTTTTCTTTTTCCCAAAAGCATTTCCAATTAAAGCAGTAATAGCAGATGAAAATCCATATCCTAAACCAATGATGACAAAAAATATCATAAAAGATAAAGTAAGTGCAGAAATAGCTTGGGTAGAAATAAGTCCTGCATAAAAAGTATCGACAACATTGTACATAGTATTAAAAAACATTCCAGTAGATGCAGGAATGGCTATTTGTTTTAAGAGGGATGGAATATCATCTTTGAGTAAATATTCATTTGACATATTTTCTCCTTTGAGAAATAGGGTGAATAGAGGCTTAGTCCTCTATTCTTATCATGGAAGGTGTGCTTTTAACTTCACTTGTTTGTTTTAATGCACTTAATGCATTTGATATATCTTTTTCAAGTGAGATATGAGTAGCTAATAATAAATTCGAATTATTGTTTTCTAAGGGTTTTTGAATCATTTTTTCAATTGAAATATTATTCTCTTCAAATAAAGAGGATATTTTTGCTAAAACGCCTGCTTTATCTTCTATTTCTAATCGAATATAATATTTAGATTCAATTTCTTCTCTAGGCATTAGGCTTAATTCTTCGTTATGAGATTTTTCAAATCCAAGCATAGGAGAACCTTTTCCTTTTCTTGCAATATCAATTAAGTTAGCAACTACAGCAGAAGCCGTAGCATCTCCACCTGCACCTGGTCCTGAATACATTGTTTCCCCAACTTTATCTCCTATTACAGAAATACCATTCATAACACCATCTACTCTTGCAATCATTTGTGTATTTGGAATAAGAACAGGATGTACTCGTAATTGAATTTTTGAACCTACTTTTTTTGCAATTGCCAAAAGTTTAATTGCATAATCAAATTCTTTTGCAAAATCTACATCAGCAGGAGCAATATTTTGAATACCTTCAATTAAAATATCTTCAGGTTTAGCATCAATTCCATAAGCAATAGAAGCTAAAATAAGTAATTTATGTGCAGCATCATAACCACCGACATCAAAAGTAGGATCAGCTTCAGCATAACCTAAATCTTGGGCTTCTTTTAAAATAGAATCGTAGTCAATACCTTCATTAATCATTTTCGTAAGCATATAATTTGAAGTACCATTCATGATACCTTTTATACTTTCAATATGATTGGCACTTAAACCTTCTCTTAATGCATTAATAATAGGAATCCCACCAGCAACTGCTGCTTCATATTCAAAAGGAGTTTCCCCTGCTAAATCTTGTAACTCGTAACGGTGGTAAGCCAATAGGGCTTTATTAGCAGTAACCACTGCTTTCCCTTTTTTAAGTGCTTTTTTAACAACATCAAAAGGCAGTTCAATGCCTCCCATTAATTCAACAATTACATCAATTGAATCATCGTTAAGCACTTTGTTAATATCATCCGTAAGCTCAATGCTGACATTTCTGTCTTTTTTTAAGTTATTAACCACTCCAATAACAGGAACAATTTTTTTTCCTGCACGTGCTGTGATAATATCTTCATTATCTTTTAATATATTCGCAACACTTGCACCAACAGTTCCTACTCCAATTATTCCTACTTTTAACATTTCTTTTCCTGTACTTTTTATAAAGTTTTTAAATATTTTTTAACATTTTTTGCCGCTTGTCTGATTCTTTTTTCATTTTCAATCAATGCAATACGAACATATTCATCGCCATAATGTCCAAAACCAATACCTGGACTTACTGCTACTTTTGCTTGGGTTAAGAGTTGTTTTGAAAACTCCATTGAACCTAAGTGTCTTGCTTTTTCTGGAATTTTTGCCCAAATAAACATTGAAGCATTGGGTTTGTCCATTTCCCATCCTGCATCTTCAAATGCTTCTAATAAAACATCTCTTCTTATTCTATATTTTTCAATATGTTCAGCCACACATTCTTGTGGACCATCTAATGCAACAGTAGCTGCTACTTGAATAGGTGTAAACATTCCATAATCAAGCCAAGATTTAATTCTCTTAAGAGCCCCGATAAGTCTTTCATTTCCTACCATAAAACCAACTCTCCAGCCAGCCATATTGTAAGATTTACTTAAAGTAAAACTCTCAACTGCAACATCAATAGCACCAATAGCCTCGAAAATTGAAGGAGTTTTATATCCATCAAAAGTAATATCTGCATAAGCAATATCTGAGATTATGTAAAAACGTTCTTTTTTTGCTAAATCAACCAAACGTTGATAAAATTCTGGTGTAACCGTAGCTGAAGTAGGGTTATGTGGAAAATTAACCAAAACATATTTTACTTTTGGAATAGATTCATCCAAGGTTTTTTGAAGACGCTCAAAAAACACATCTTCATTAACTGCAAAATCTTTTCCATAAGCCAATTCAAATTTGTGAATAGCTGCACCACTTAACATAAATGCATAAGAGTGAATAGGATAGGTAGGATCGGGAACTACTGCTACATCGCCTACATTTACTATTGCTTGAATTAGGTTTACATAACCTTCTTTTGAACCCATTGTTGCAACTGCATGTTTATCTGGATCTAAATAATCTACATTGTATTTTCTTTTATACCAATTACAAATAGCTAATCTTAGTTTATAAATACCAGCACTTGAAGAATAACCGTGATTTTTATCTTTGCTAGCTGCTTCTTTTAGTTTATCAATAATATGTTGTGGGGCAGGACCATCAGGATTTCCCATAGAAAAATCAATAATATCTTCGCCCGCTCGTCGTGCTTCCATTTTTATGTTATTTACCTCTGCAAAAACATAATTTGGCAATCTTTTCATTCTTTCAAATTCAATCTCTGGAAACATATTACTCCTTAATTGTAATACTAAGACCTCTTTTAATATTAATTAATGAAAATTGGTCTTTAATTTTTATATATTTTGTATTTTCTGGCAATGAAACATTCATTCGTGATGTTTTATAATCTTGTTTTTTTACACCCAAGATATTTAAGTCTTCATCATAAAATGCAATATAAGGAAACCAATTGTTTAAGATTCTACTTTTAATATAAATGCTTTTTGCATTTGCATCTACTGTTAAAAAATAAGGTCTTAAGGGTTTACTTAATTTAATGCTTTCATTGTTTAATACATTCTTGGCTTCAAATATTGAGCCGTTTTGCGTATCGATTGTATATATCCATTTGTTGTTTTCTACTCTTGTTATATCGACAACTTTACAAGAATTTTTCAACAATTCCTTTGATAGTATCAAAGGATTGATGGCGGCTTCTGTTTTTAACTGAATGCTCCAAGTTAATTGTCCTTGTGTAGAATAACTTGTATTAGTAATAAAGTAATAATAATAACCTAAAGATTTAAGCGTATTTCTAAGAATCTTAAGTGTTTTAATAGCATCATAAGAGGCTTTAAACTCTAAGTTGATATTTTGAGGTGAAGAGAAACCAAGTTTTAATAAACCGTTGTCTTCTAGTTTTTTTATAAGTGGAATATAAAGAATGTTTTCGCCATTTAAATACTTGTCTTCATTTTTAAATAAAAATTTTACTAGGTTTTTATGCACAGCATATTCTTCTTCTCCAATAAGGTTTTCTATTTTTTCTTTTAAAACAGAAGAAGAAAGATTAAGTACTAGAAAAAAAGACAGTAAAACGGCTTTAAACATTTTAGTTCTTTAAGTTATAAATTAAGATTCCAGCTGCAACTGAAACGTTTAGAGAATCGAAATCATTACACATTCCAATAGAAACTTTTAAATCCAGTTTATTAATCACTTTTTTAGAGATTCCTGTACCTTCACTTCCAAGAACTAAAGCTACTTTTCCACTGTTTTCAATGGTTCCGTATTTTTTTAAATCAACACCATCTGTAGTAGCACCAATTAAAGCAAAACCTGCTTGTTTTAATTCATTTGCTACATCTCCTGAATTGGGATGTTTACAAAAAGGAATATCTAACATAGCTCCTGAGCTCGTACGTACTAGACCTGATTCTTTTAATGTTTTAATACCAGAGGCAATAACACCATCAACACCTAAAGAGTGTGCTGTTCGTAAAATTGCTCCAATATTACCAACATCGGTTAAACCATCAAGTACTAATACAAAATTAAGTTCTTTCATTTCAGAAAAATCTTTGTATTCGTAAATACTAAGTTTTAAGAAAAAACCTTGGTGATTTCCACCTTTTGCTAAAGCCTGTGCTTTTTGATTATCAAGTTTGTGTATTTTCTTACCTAACTTTAAAAACTTAGAGAACATTTTTTTGTCAATTTCTTTTGCAAAAAATACTTCATCTATTAACTGAGGGTGATTGTTGAGTACATAAAGTACTACTTGTTTTCCATATATTATCATGGCTAGATTTTAGCTAAAATTTGTTGATAAACATCTTTCACATTAACACCTTTTAATTTAGCAATTAATTTGGCTTTTATTTTAGGAGCTAAGTCCAAGTTTTCGAGGTCTTCTAGGGTGATTGGTAAACCATCAGTTGAACTGGCTTCTAGTACAATAACCCATTCTCCTCTAATTGTTTCATTTTTTACTGTTTTAAAAATATTTTCTGCACTGTCTTTAAAAACTTTTTGGAATTTTTTAGTGATTTCTTTGGCCAAAAATAATTTTCGCTCAGGTGCTTTAGCTTGAATTTCTTCCAGTGTTTTTAAAAGTCTGTGAGGAGATTCGTATAAAATACTCAAATTAGCACAAGAAAGTACTTTATCTAATTGAGCTACGCGTGATTTTCCTTTATGATCTAAAAAACCAAAAAAAGTAAACTTAGTATCAGAAAATCCACTCATTGCATAAGCAGTTAATACCGCATTTGCACCAGGAAGAACGTCATAAGTTATTTGATTTTCAAGAGCATAAGCTACTAAAGAAGCACCAGGATCAGAAACACAAGGCATTCCAGCATCAGATACATAAACAATATTTTTTTCAAAATCTTCAGGTTTTAATGTTGCTAATACAGCTTTTTCATTGTGTGAATGAAAAGATTTGAATTCAGTACAAGGGAAGTTTAGGTTTTGTTTTTCGCTTAAGAGAGAAAGGAGTCTTTTTGTGACACGTGTATCTTCACAAAAAATAAGTTCCGCTTCTTCTAGGGCAATAATTGCACGTTTAGACATATCGTCTAAATTACCTATAGGAGTTGGAACTAATGTTAACATATATGGGCTAACTTATTTTTTTAATTCGTACTTAGCTTTGAATTTCTCAACTCTACCAGCAGCATCAACTAATTTTTGCTCACCAGTAAAAAATGGGTGACAAGCGTTACAAATATCAACTCTTAAAGTCTCAGTAGTTGATCTTGTTTCGAATGCATTACCACAAGCACAAGAAACTGCACATAATTTATAATCTGGGTGAATATCTTTTTTCATAGGTTTTCCTTATTTTTTATCATATATAACAAAAGGTCAAGTCTAGATGTTGCCCTTTATTATCATATTCTTTTATTTTAGTGCGAGATTATACCTAAAAGAACTTAAGTATCACTTTATTTAAGTTTTCTATAATATTAGAATGCATGTTCTCATCAAATTGCCCTTTATTAAAAGTAACCTGACGTTTTGCTAGTCTTGCGGTATTCATAGATATTTTGTTAACAAGTTCTTCCCTTGTAAGTTTTCCATCGAGATATTGTAGTGTTTCTAAAATACCAATAGAGTTCATAGCATTGGCTTCTCTTGCGTATTTTTTCTCTAAAAATATGACTTCATCTATAAGACCATCATTTAACATTATTTTGCTTCTTAAAGCGATTCGTTTTTTTAATTCTTCTCTTGGCCATAAAATTTCAAATATTTTAAGATCTGGACTAATAGGTACTTTAGGGTTTTGTTTAAAATACTTACTGGGAACAAGGCCTGATATCTTGTATATAGAATAGGCTTTTTTAATTCTATATGTGTCATTAGAAGCAATATTTTTCATATACTCTTTATCCAATGCGCTTAAAAGTGCATGGGTTTCTTGAATACTTACGTCCAAAGAAACTTCTTCGTTAATTCCTTGGCTAATACCTTCTTTTAATGTTTTTACATAAAAACCAGTACCACCTACGATTACTAAGTTTTTTCCTTTTTCTTTTGCGAAATTTTTGGCTCTTTCATAAGTAGAAATAAATTCCATTACATCGTATTTTTCATCTACATTAACTTCATCAATCCCAAAATGTGTAATACCATCTCTCTCTTTTAAACTAGGTTTTGCAGAGGCTATATCAATTTCTTTATACACAGATAAAGAATCAACAGAGAGAATGATAGAGTTGGTTTTGTGGGCGATCTCTATGCTAAGGGAGGTTTTTCCTGAAGCCGTTGGGCCAATAATTGCTATTTCTTTCATAAAGAATTTTATCAAAACTTCTTAAAGTTTTTGCTTATTGACCACTATCAATGCAAAAGCAAAATTTTTTCTTTAAAATAAGCACAAATTACAAAGGAAAAATATGGATTCTTATAGTCTTGTTTTAATCATTCATTTATTATGTGCAATATTTTTTATTGGTTTTATTTTTACAGATATTTTTGTATTTCCTGTTTTATCAAAAACATTTTCGCAAAAAGAAGTTCAAGATATCAAAAAGAGTATAGGAGGAAGAGGCATTAAAATATTTCCTTTAATGGTACTTGTTTTATTAATCACTGGAACCATGATGTTTTCAAAATATATAAATGCAGAATTGGGTTACTTTGAAAGTACTTTTCAATATCTATTATGGTTAAAAGTTTTTTTGGTTTTTCTTATTGCTTCTGGAATTGTATATTCATTATTTTGCAAAGTAACAAAAAGAGTTCCTTTCTCATTTATGGAACATTTTCATAAGTTTGCATTTGTACTTACTGTACTAATTGTAATCATTGCAAAACTTATGTTCGTAGTTTAAAAAAGATTAGAAAAATCATTGATAAAAGTACTCAATATAAATCTATTATCTGCTAAAATCTCGCCATGAAAAATATATTTAAATTATTAAACGATTTTAATGAACTCGTAATGTTCAAACACTCTATTTTCTCCTTGCCTTTTATTTTTATAGCAATGGTTGTTGCTGCAAAAGGCTGGTTTGGATGGACTTTATTAGTATTAGGACTTTTAGCAGCTCTTAGTGCTAGAAACTTTGCAATGGGTTTTAACCGTTATTTAGACAGAGACATTGATGCCCTTAATCCAAGAACAGCCTCACGTCCAAGTGTAGATGGAAGAATATCTGCTAAATCCATGTTCTTATTTACTTTTGTTAATGCAGCTGCTTTTATAATAGTGGCTTATTTTGTAAATGAACTGGCTTTTTTATTGGCTGTTCCTATTTTATTAATCATAGGTTCATATTCTTATTTTAAACGCTTTTCTTATTTAGCCCATCTTATCTTGGGAATTTCTTTAGGTTTGGCTCCCATTGCAGGAGTGGTTGCAGTAACTGAGAGCATTCCTTTGTGGTCACTGTTTTTAAGTATTGGAGTTATGTTTTGGGTAGCTGGTTTTGATTTGCTGTATTCTCTTCAAGATATAGAAGTAGATAAAAAACTAGGCCTTCACTCAGTACCTTCAAAATTTGGAGCACAAAAAACTTTATTATTTTCAAAAATATTGCATGTTTTAACAATAATCTTTTGGTTCTTATTTATACAAGAATCAGACTCAGGAATTTTTGCATATACGGCTCTAGGCCTATCTGCACTTATGTTAAGTTATGAACATTATTTAGTAAATAAAGATTTTACCAAGATAGATAGAGCCTTTTTTACCATCAACGGTTACTTAGGAATTGTATTTTTCGCATTTATCATCCTAGATAATCTTTTCTAAAGAAAAGATTCACTATAATTCCAACCTAATAAACGCGTCTGTGGCTTAACTGGATAGAGCACTGGGTTTCGGCCCCGGCGGTTGCAGGTTCGGATCCTGCCAGGCGTACCATTAGAAAGCCCGATATAGTCACTATGTATAGTGTTTATGTCGGGCTTTTTTTATGCTCGATTTTAAACTTTCACCAGGCCATTCCCATGCATGATATTTTATATTCAAATTAATTTTCTCTAGTTCTATATCATAAGATAAAAGTATGTAGAACAAATCATTAAATGAATCATTCTTTCCTAAGGCTCTTTTCCCTGACTTTGATAAAGCTAAATCTTTTTATTTTTTGGCGGAAAAAGGTGAAAACTGTCTGAACGTAAAGAAATGTGCTCTTTAGCACGTTTTAGTGAGTTTTTGAACCTAGCTAACAAATAAAAATCTTTAGGTACCCGAAGGGCTTTATCAACTCGTCAGTTGCTTCTTTTTGTTTCTTTTTCTAACAATTAAGAAAAAGAAAAAAGCGCAAATGAAGTTTGAAAGAGCTCTTTAATAATCTCTTAATTCTTAACGTTATTTAATTAAAGGTGGTAGCTGTCCCCTTTATTTTGCCTTATTTAATTAATTCTCAGTAACTTAATAAATTTATACCTAAGAAATTCCGATATATAGAAATCAAGCTAGGCTCAATATATTGATTACTTATCTTTAAGTATTAAGTAATCATTTAGTTATAAATCTATACAATCATTCTAAACGTCCATAAACTTTTTCAAAAAATCGATGATTAAGATTTTTTATAGTTTAAGCAAATAATAAATTCATTCTAAGGGATTCAATATGAAATTAAGTTCGATTTTTAAAAGTGCGATTATATCAACGCTAATACTAAGCGGTTCACTTCAAGCGAAACCAGTTTATGTTGCGGTTACAGCAATTGTTGAGCATCCAGCGCTCGATGCCGTAAGAGATGGAATCAAACAGACATTAAAGGAAAATGGTTATAGTGGGGATCAACTAAAATTCACCTATCAAAGTGCTCAGGGAAAACCAGATATAGCAGCACAAATTGCGCGTAAAATGGTGGGTGATGAGCCAGATGTAATTGTTGCGATTGCAACACCATCGGCACAAGCCGCCGTAGTTGCTAGTGATACAATTCCAGTCGTATTTTCAGCAGTAACAGATCCCCTGGCTGCGAAACTCATTCCTCGTCTTATCCAACCAGGTGGTAATGTTACAGGTTTATCGGATATGGCTAATGTTAAAGAACATCTTGCTTTAATCAAAGAATTTTTACCTAATCTAAAAGCAGTTGGAATTCCATACAATCCAGGTGAATCAAACTCAGTTTCAATGCTTGCTGCTATCAAAGTGGAAGCTGCTAAAATGGGAATTAAAATTGTAGAATCTGCAGCACCAAAATCATCAGATGTAATGATTGCAACTAAACAATTAGTCGGTAAAGTAGATGCTATTTACTGTCCAATTGATAATACTATTATTAGTGCTGTTGAAGCTGTTATAAGAGTTGGTATTGATGCCCAAATTCCAGTTTTTGCTGGTGACACCGATACAGTTGCACGTGGGGCTGTTGCCGCTGTTGGTTATGATTATTTCGATTTAGGTCGTCAAACTGGAGATATCGTTGTTCGTATCTTAAAAGGTGAAAAACCTGGTTCAATTGATGTTAAAATGGCAAAAGGTACTAATTTGTTTGTTAATCCGAAAATGGCTGCACTAATGGGAATTAAAATTCCAGAGGCAGTTCTTGCTCGTGCCACTAAAATTATTGAAAAATAAGGGTTGTTAAATTGTCACTTTATGCTTTTTTAGGAACACTAGAGATAGCCTTTATCTATGGTTTAGTAGCTATGGGGGTTTATCTTACGTTCCGAATTTTAGATTTCCCTGATTTAACCGTTGATGGAAGCTTTACACTAGGGGCTGCTGTAACAGCTACTCTAATTGTTGCGGGTATTAATCCTTATTTATCGACATTATTTGGCACACTAGCAGCTGCTTGTGCAGGGATAGTTACCGCTTGGTTAAATCTACGCTTTAATATTCTTCATCTTTTGGCCAGTATTCTTACCATGACAGCTTTATATACTATTAATCTGCGCATAATGGGGAAACCTAATATCTCCTTGATTATGGAGCCAACGATGCTTAGTCCTTTTGAAGGATTAGGAATACCAGCTATGTATATGAAGCTTATATTTGTGGCTGTATGTTCCGTTATTGGGGGCCTATTGTTGGCGTGGTTTTTATACACTCAATACGGCTTAGCAATGCGCGCTGTTGGCTCGAATAAGCGGATGGCGCAGGCAAATGGTATTGTTGTTAATCAAAAAGTATATGTAGGGCTAGCTTTATCTAATGGATTAGTGGGACTTGCAGGCGCTTTATTTGCACAAACCAATGGTTTTGCTGATTCAACAATGGGAATAGGAACAATTGTTGTAGGTTTAGCAGCCGTTATTATAGGAGAATCATTATTCGCTACTCGTTCGATTTTAGTCATTGTAATGGGCTGTATCGTCGGATCTATTTTGTATCGTCTTGCTGTTTCTATGGCACTTAATGCTGACTTCTTAGGTTTTCAAGCATCGGATTTGAATCTGCTTACGGCGGTACTCGTTACTTTATCATTAATCTTTCCAAAATTGCGCAGTGAATGGAAAGCCAAAAAAGCGAAACAAAAAGGAAAAGAAGTATGATACGTTGCGAAAATTTGCATGTTACCTTTAATGCTGGCTTAGCAACTGAAAAACTTGCTTTGTGTGGGATTGATTTAACTATTCCTACGGGTGAATTTATTACGGTTATTGGTTCAAATGGTGCTGGTAAATCAACCTTACTTAATACCATTGCTGGTGATATTGAAACGACTCACGGTCATATATTTTTTGATGATAGGGATGTAACAAAATTGCCAGCTACTGGGCGTACTAAAGATATAGCACGTGTATTTCAAGATCCCCTTGCGGGTACTTGCGGTAATTTAACCGTAGAAGAAAATATGGCAATTGCTTATGGTCGTGGAAAGAGGGGCACTTTATCTTTTGCCTTGAATAGCAAATTACGTAAAATATTTAAAGAGCAGTTAAGTCGCCTTAATCTTGGTCTTGAAGATAGATTAGATTCTGAAATGGGACTTTTATCTGGTGGACAACGACAGTCTGTTAGTTTATTAATGTCCGCATTACAGCCAAGCAGTATTTTGTTATTAGATGAACATACCGCTGCACTTGACCCCAAAACAGCCGCGCTTATTATGGAAATATCTTCACAAATTATTGAAGAGAAAACATTGACGGTAATGATGGTAACGCACTCAATGCGTCAAGCGCTGGATCATGGTTCACGTACAATCATGTTACATGAAGGTAAGATCATCTTTGATTTAGCGGGAAAAGAACGCTCTTCTTATGAAGTTAAAGATCTACTTAATCTATTTGCACGTGCACGTGAGGATAGTGAAGAACTAGATGATGACAAATTATTATTAGATGTATAAGGCCTAAATATTTAAACTCTGATAGCTAATGTGAGATTTTTATTTGAAATTTAAAAACTTCTCACATCCTGCCCACCAAAAAAGAGATAAGTTGATATAAAATGACTTTATATGATATTTAGAGTCAAATTATTTTTCTAAAACTAAATCTTTTTTTTCATTCTTATTCTTTTATAATATTACTCTCTTCTGTCACTTTTCATATTGTACGTTTTCATAATACTTTTAATACTTTCTTTTGCTTCTTGTGTATTAAGAATAAATTTCTTCTTTTCCAGATACTCAAATACAGTAAACTTATCATTTACAGCATCAAGTACTTTTATTAAATGTTCGAAGTTCTTGATTTTTATATCATTCACTTTTGTTAGAATATAGGAACCTTGTTGGTAACCTCTATTTACTTTGTTTGGAAAGATGGTACTTAAACTTACAACTGGCTCTGTATAGTCTTCTGTTCTGCTCTTTTGGTAGAATAACATATTCATTCCACTTGATGAAGATAGTTTACTCAAATAATTACTTGTTAAGGGAGTGAATGTCAATCCTCCATAGATTATATACCTGGGCTCTTTCTCAAACTCATGTGAAATTAGAGATCTATACTTTGTAAGTCTAAAGTTGATTGTTTGTTCTTTTTTATCTCTCAAAACTTTTAAGCTAACAGTTTCCCCAATTTGTTTGCTGTGAAAAGCCATTGAATAACTTACATTTCCATATTCCGTTTTTATAGTACCTTCATTTGAAATATCTATATTGTCTATAGATAAAATTATATCATTGGCTTTTAGGGACTCTTCTTTTATTCCTACATGTGTTACTAGAATACCTGTACGCTTATTTAAACTATAATAATCCTTTAGGGCCTGATTATTCATCTTTTGAGCATAGAAACTGTCTTGATGATACCCATTGACTATTCCGTCTTTTGTATCATCTAAAAAATATTGAAGTACTGTTGAAGGCACTATATATCCTATATTACTTGCTTTAGATATTCTCATCATTGCAATACCTACCAGCTCATTTTTATTATTAATAACTGCACCGCCACTATTTCCACTGTTAATAGCTGCATCAATTTGAATAGCTAAAAGATTAAATTTACTCCAAACATAACTTCTGTATTCTATTCTTGATACGATTCCAGTTGTAGTTGATATATTATTACCTCCAATTGGATAACCTAATACGGTTACTTCATCTCTGGCTCTTATTGAGCTGGTTAATATTAAAGGTTGAACGTTTTTAAAGAAAGTTTTGTCTTTTATCTCTAAAATTGCTAAATCTGCTTGATGAGAAATGTATTTAACTGTGGCAATATATTTTTTATGTTCATTCTCTTTTTTGACTTCAATAAACTTAGCATTAGAAACTACATGAGCAGATGTTATTATTCTATTATCGCTTATAACCACACCTGAACCAGTGAATTTTATTATTCTACTTGTTTGCCATGGGTAGGTATAGTTAGGAATTGATGCTGCTGTATATATTTTTACAACTGAATTTGTTGCTAGGTTTGAAGAGAATGTTATGGTAGTAAACAATAGTATTAAAAGTTGTAGTATCTTTTTAATGTCAAGTCCTTTGAATGTAATAGTATTAGTGAAAGAGATATTATATTTAATCATTATAAAACCTAGCTTTGTTTTATTCCTTCTTCAAGAGTAAATGATTTTTCTCTATTATAAACAAAGCTACCCCTTTTGGACATAAAAAAGAGGTGGAGATCCAATACTATGGCGTAATTTTTGAATGTATATTCAGACAAGTTTTATACACAAAAACATATAATAGAATTTATTTTTATGAAAAGGAAGATTATGTTTAAAGAAACAATAAATAAGTTTTGTCCTCGTTCGGGAAAAAGAATAGTTTCTGATTCTTTATGTAACTATAAAGGCCATATTGTTGGTTTTTGCAATACTGGATGCAGAGACGATTTTATGAATAATATTTCAAAAAGACCAAATGATTCAACATATTTTGATGTAATTATTAAAGAAAATGAACTAAAAGAAAAAAATTAAGAATATATTTATTCAAATACGAAAAAACCACAGGCCTAGGGTTGGAATAAAGAGGACAAGATACTTTAACTTCTCTGCTCTTTACTTCGACACAGACATCAATCATACTGTTTCCATGGTATTTTATCCCCGATTTTATCCACCAAGTCTTAAGATATTTTTTCTTTCAAAGACTAGGTGACTACTCTTAAGAAAACGTTAAAATATCCAAATAACATGGAACCCTTATTGTTCAAGATAAATTAAATCAGGATTGGCATAAAGTTTATCTTCTTCATCCACTTTATTATGTAAATACCAATCAGAATACTCTTCTCCCCCACTATTTACCCAGGCATTATAATACTTATATACATTAGATATATTCTTTCTTTCAAGAGGATAAGCAAAAGACCTTGGAATTAAAAGAGCCCATGGTTTATCCGATGAGGTTTTATACGTAATGTTTAGATTTAAATTAGACGCATCATGCATGGTATTAAACAGATGGGTAGGTGCTAAAGAAGTTGGCATATAATTTGGCAAATGCACTTCATTGTATGCTAACACGCCATTATTGACAATCAAAAACGGGTTATAAGGTGGGCTAATTAAATCAACTGAATTTATAAATATAATAGAGCCTGTAATATTGGGACTGGATACTTGTACTCTGTTTAAACAGACATTGATAAATCTATTATAGGGGTCATTACAGCCAAATTTATCACCTATAGCAAAATCATAATAACTGTCTGTTTTTTTAAACTCTTTTACTGCATCGGTAAAAAAAGTAATAATAGTATTCTCTTCATCAGCTATAAGATTCGTTTCTAATTTAATACCGTCTATAAAAAACTCTGAGCTTTCAATATTATTCATAGGACTGTTTATTTGTATGGCAAAACCATTTTTATATGCTGCGCCATTGGTTTTTAGTCTGCTATCAAATTGTATTTCTTTTATTTTATTCAGACTGTCTTTAATCTCCACTATTTGTATTTCGATGCTAAGGTCATTCATATCATAATCACCTTCTTTAGGCCACATATCTTCGTACATAATAGTTGCTTTGTCATTTTGATTTGGATAATAAGTGGTATAGGCTCGTTCTGGGTCATTAATAAACTCATCAAATGCATCACTTACTCCATCATTGTCACTATCTGCTTCTACAGGAGCTACAGAGAAACTACCATTTTCTTCTACGAGTGCATTCATTGGATTTGTTGCAAATGAAAATAAAACATCGTTAAAGTCATGATCACAACTAGCATGTGTTCTTAAAATATCTTCAAAGCCCATAAGCAAAATATTTCCAGCTCCGACATTGCTCCATAATAAGGCAACATGTTTATGATTGGGTACTTCCAGTATTGAATCGGGATCATATTCTAAATTTAAATCAGATTTTGTAGAAAATATCCAGTCGGTATCTCTGATTCCTGTACCTGTCCAGCCATTTGATACGATAAAAAATATGAATTTTGTATTTGCTTCAAACTCACCTAAAGAGACGGTAAGCCCATAATACATTTGACCCCCACTATCAACAAAAGAGGTATTGGGAAAAATAATCTTTCCATGTTCTTTTAGTTCATCAACCGAGCTTGGAGCAGTTCTTCCTGTATCTCCATCATAAGTATAATATCCCAGCGTATTTTTATAGCCCGCACCTTCTGAGTAGAATGTTACAAAAGCATCTGCTTTTTGGTCAAGTGCTATTTCAGGTTCATTTGCTGGAAAATACTCAGGATGGTCAATATTTGCTTGAGAACTTTCTGGCAAAGCATACAAAAAAGTATTTAGAATATTTTCATCAATAGAAAAGGGGGCAGTGGTAATATTTTCATCTTTAATCCCTGCTCCTTGCCCAGAATATTTTGTATACGTATCAAATTGATAATTCCACGTAGGATCATCTTGTGAGGGAATAAAATCTCTACTTTCTAAGATTGTTATTATTAAAACAAGATATAAAATTAGTTTTTTCATGATTTATCCTTAATTCTCTATGTTTAAATTAATATTATTGTTGCTAATGGATACTTCTAACCTTAGCCTATAATAGGGAATAACAATCCAAACACTTTGTATATGATTGCCTAAAGTATAGGTGAGATTTAACTCTCCTTTTTCATCAAAAACGGTAGCCACAATTCTGTTTTCAAGTCTTTCTGTATTGCCTACGGGAGTCTTATAAACAGTGTTCTTTTCATAAATAACAATTTCTTTATTATATAAAAGCTCTTTTGTTGTAATATTTATTCTTACATCCCTTTGGTTATTATAAGAAAAGCCTTTTTCTTCTTGTTCTTTAATATTGTTACTTTCAAGATTAACAATAACATCTCTTATGCTAGGTTTTATGATTTCATCTCTTTCTTCTTCTTGAATAATTTCTTGCTCTTGAACACGTTCTTCTTGAGTAATATCTTTTGGAAGAGGCTGCTGTTTTTGTACAACTTTTTCTTGAATAAATTCTTGTATGTCAACGCTAAGTACTTCTTTTTCTTCTTCAGTCTTAGCAGGAGTTTTTTGCATTTTTTTAGAAAGTACTTCTTCTAAAAGACTGTTTTTGACTTCTGTTTTTTCTTCAAAAATATCATTTATTTCATCGTTTATATTTAAGGTGAGGTCAAACTTTGATCTTAGTGTTTTTTTATAATGTTTTAAAGCTTTTTCTTTTGAAACAAGCTTTTTGTTGATAACTTGAATTAGAGCAAGAATATCATTGTCATTAATACTTGCATTGCTAAAGTCCAAAAAATGGTATTTAAGTTTGTCTCTTAAGTCTTGAGTTATTTCAATACTGTTGTAGGGATTGTTATCATTATCTATTGTTTGTAAAAACTGTATTAACCTTACAAGTCTTTGATCTTGTGTATTCTCTCTCATAAGACCAAATAAATCCGCAGGCAGGACATTTTTATCTTCGTTGATATCTGTACTGTTTATTTTCCCTAATAAAATACCGCCTACTGTAAATACTATTTCACAGGAGTTGTTATAGGTAAACTCTCCATTAAAGGCAGTAATACCCTTAATATCATCACAGGTATATTCTACTCCCGAAATAGCTGAATCAATGAAATATGCAGTTTTCTTATTTGTAAGATTACTGTTATTTGAAGAACCACAACTGCTTATAAATAAGGAAATAAAGATAAAGAGAATTATTTTAAACATCTTATCCTCCTTTTTTAATATTACAGAAGTATAAAACTCTCAAATGCATAAAGATTGCAATTTAGGTATAAGGATTTAATTTCTTGATTATTGCAGGTCTAACAATCACTTGAAAAGGGGCATGGCATTTAATGAAAAGTGGTAGTGGCGCTTATGTAATGCTTTAATTCTTTTTATCCTTGTAAAATGATTTTTGACGCATTTTTAAGTATATTTTATCTATCATAATATAAGAGTAATGAATAATATAAAAGGGTGATTTTATGATTATAGATAATAACTTCCCATATATTGATGAGTATGTTGAACTCATACCAGACTTAGTATTTATTAAGAATATTAAGGGAGAATATACACATTTTAATAAAATATTTTTAGATTTTATTAAAAAAAACAGAACAGATGTTTTAAATAAAACAGATTTTGAATTATTTGATACTCTTAATGCAGAAAAATTTAATAAAATAGATCAAGATATTATTACAGAGGGAAAAATAAGAAGATACGAAGAATCATTTTTGAAAGAAAATGGTGAGTATTCCTTTTTTAATACATCAAAAGAGACTATTTATAATAATAAAAATGAAAAACTGGGGCTCTTTTGTATAGCAAGAAATATCACAGAAAAAAAACAATATGAAATAATTTATGAAGACAATGAAAAACTTCTTTCTTCCCTTGCAATTGAGCGTAAGTTAGAAACAATTCTTCTTAGTATTATATTTTTAGCTGAAAAAAGAAGTCCCAAAATACTTTGTTCTATTCTTTTATTAGATGAAGAAAAAAAACATCTAAGTAAAGGTTTTGCACCCAGTTTGCCTGCTTTTTATAATGAAGCGATTGAAGGGGTTGAAATTGGAGAAAAAATAGGTTCTTGTGGCGCAGCTGCTTATAAAAAAGAGCGTGTTATTGTAGAAGATATTAACAGCCACGAAAACTGGGCAGCATTTTTGGAATTAACCCAAAAAGCGAATCTTCATGCTTGTTGGTCTGAGCCAATTTTATCTTCTAATAAAGAAATATTAGGAACCTTTGCTATTTATAATAACAGCCCCAAAGCACCTAGTTCCTTTGAACTGAAATTGATTTCTTCTTATGCCAACCTAGCCTCCATTGCAATTGAAAAAGAGCTTACGTATAGAGCATTAGAGAAAACAAACAAACAATTAGGCGAGAGTGAAATACTGCTTAAGAATATTCTTGCAACTATTCCAGACATGTTGTGGTTAAAAGATAAAGAAGGTGTATATCTGGCTTGTAATCCTGAATTTGAGCTCTTTTTTGGTAAAAAAGAGAATCAAATTATTGGAAAAACAGATTATGATTTTGTAAAAAAAGAGCTTGCAGATTCTTTTAGATTCCATGATAAAAGAGCAATGAATTCACAAGAAGCATTAATTAATGAAGAGTGGATTACTTATTTCAAAAGCAATAAAACAGTTCTTTTAGAAACTACAAAAAAAGCATTATTTAACGATAAAGGAGAAGTTGCTGGTGTTTTAGGCATTGGTCATGATATTACGAATAGAAAAGAACAAGATGATATTATCCTTCAACAATCAAAAATGGCTTCTATGGGAGAAATGATTGGTAATATAGCACATCAATGGAGACAGCCTTTATCAATAGTCTCAACCTGCGCAACGGGTTTAATGCTTAGACAAGAAACAGATATGTTAAGCAAAGAAATTATTGTAGAGTATTGTAATATTATTAATAATAATGCACAATACTTATCTAAAACGATTGATGACTTTCGAAACTTTAGTTCTTCACGAAGAGAAAAGAGTAATTTTAACTTTTCAGAAAATATAAAAACATTTTTAAATTTAATTTCTTCTTTAAATATTGAACATAAAATTGAAATAATAACTAACTTAGATGATTCAATTATGTATTATGGTTCAGCAAATGAACTTATTCAATGTTATATGAATCTTTTCTCCAATGCAAAGGATGCTTTTTCTTCTTGTAAAAATCAAAAATACCTTTTTATTACAACATATTTAGAAGATAATAGGATACATATAACGTTTAAAGACAATGGCAAAGGTTTTCAAGAGAGTATTATAAAAAGAGTTTTTGAACCTTATTTTACAACCAAACATCAGCTTCAAGGAACGGGTATAGGATTAAGTATGACCTATAATTTAATAGTTGAAGGAATGATGGGTTCTATTAGGGCAAGTAATGAAGAGTATAAATATAAAGAAAAAACATTAAGCGGGGCTCAAATACATATCTCCATCCCTTTGTAAGTCTCAAGCAGTTCCTACATTACCCTATACTTAAGTAACTAAGTCTTCTTTCCTCACTAATGACATGCCACGTGTTCTGCTTTTAATATCTTACTTGAATTTGTCAAGAATATGTCAATGACTATAACCTTTTTAACTTTACAAAAGTATTTTATAATGAAAGTATCAAAAGGAGCTATCATGGAATTTTTAAGAAACTTGATAATAATAGACGCAGTGTTATTTATAGGTTTAGGCTTTTTATCTCATAGTTTAGCTTAAACTAAGATAGCAGTGCTTAGTTTCATATTGTTACTTGACTACTAATAATCTGGAGCTAAGTAGTGTTTATCCCTAATTAAAACTAAAGATGTTTATTTAAAGGATATAGAAAATATATTGTAGCTATCTTTATGCGTATATTCTAAATCAAAACTATGTAATTCTAAAATTTTACTAACAATATTTAAGCCTAAACCATGGCCTTGTTGCTGGTTTTCTTCTCTTGTAAAAGGTTGGAGATAGTATATTAAATCATTTAAAAGTTCATTTGAAATATTTTTGACATAAATAGTATTCTCATAACTCTCTATTATAATAGGAAAATCTTTCGCATATTTTATGGCATTGTCAAGCAAGTTTTTTAGTGCAAGGCTGAGGTAATAAAAATCTGCTTCAATATTAAAATCATTTTTGATGTTTACTTTTATTTTGCTTTCATCTTCAATTAAAAGCTTGGATAAAGACTTAAGAATCAAAGAACTTGCTTTAAAATTACTTCTTTTTAAAACAGCAAAGTTTAGTTTCTCTCTTTCTAAGAGTTTTGAAGTAAGCATTTCAATATCATAGAAAATGGTATTTATATCCTTAAATGTCTGTTTATCTTCTGTATTCTTAATTTTCGCAAGCATAAACTTTGCTTTGGCTATTGGGGTTTTTAGCTCATGACTTATGTTTCTTAATAGCTCTTCTCTTGAATGAATAATATCTGCTTGTTTTTCTAAATAAGAATTAAGATTTTTGGTGATTTCATAAAGTTCATTGTTTTCTCCAATATCTACTTTGATCGTTTTTTCTCCATTTTTAAAAAGTTGCAATACACCTTGATTGAGTCTGTATAATTTCTCTTTTATCTCGCTTATGATTTTTGAAGAAATAACAAAAGAAAGTAAAAACAAGATAACAAAAACAACGAGTAATTCAAGTTTTATAGTATCAAGAAAGGCATCTCTTAAATCTTGTGTTTGTGTTAGTTTATTTTTTAGATAGTTTATTTCTAGCGCGAGTACTTTTTGTGTATTTATATATATGTTTTCAAACTTTTTGTTAAAAACGTTAAAGTCACTGTTTTTCTTAAGTACTAATGTATATAAATCATCTTTTATCATTATTTGCATTTCTTCAAAATACGTAAAAATCAAAAGCAAATTCTTTTTTTCTTCTTGTGATTCTGAATTATTTATAATTGTAGTTTTTAAAGAGTTTAGGTTTTTAAAAAGCGCGTTGGCTTTTTTAATTCTTAGTTTTACTATTTGTATTTTGTCAAAATCAGTTATCACATCAAGCACTATCCACGAATAAGAGTTGTTAAACTCACTTAACTTTTTTACTCTTATTAGTTGGTCATAACGATGATTTTGTTGGGAGTTGATGCTGTTTAGTTTATAAATAGTATAGAAAAAAACGCCAATAATAAAAGCAACAATTATTAATATTAAAGCAAAAGAGATAAAGAGTTGTTTTCTAATTGTCATAAAAAAACTTATACCCAATACCCCAAATAGATTTTATATACTTAGGTTTTTTTGAATTGTCATCAATCTTATATCTAATATTACTTATATGCATATCTACTGTTCTGTTTTTAGTATCGTGTTTAAGGGAGCTTTGGTTTACTATATCTTCTCTTGAGAAGATTTTATTTAGATTATTGATAAATAATAAAAAGATTTCTTTTTCAATTTTGGTAAACTCAATTTCAAGCGTATTTAAAAAAACTCTTGAGCTGCTTATATCAATACTTAAATCATGTATTTTAAGAGATGCTGATTTATTGTATCTTTTTAAGGTGGCTTCAATTCTAAGTACTAATTCTCTTGGTTCATAGGGTTTTGAGAGATAATCATCGGTTCCTAACTCATAACCATAGATTTTATTTCCTATATCATCTCTTGCTGTTGAGATGATGATGGGAATGTCTTTTATTTGTTTTAATTTTTTAAACAAATCAAAACCATCCATATTAGGAAGTCCTAAATCCAGTATTGCAATAGTAAAATCATCTGGATTGTCTCTAAATGTTTGTAATGCTTCTACTGGATTTGAGAACGCACTGCATAAATAACTGTATTCTTCCAGATATTCACTTATTAACTTTTGTAAAACTAAGTCATCTTCAACGAGCAGTACTTTTTTCATATTTCACTTTTCATTTATTATACCCTCTTTGCAATATACTTTAACCAAAGAAAACCAAATAATCCAGCAAATAAAGAAGCACAAAGTATTCCGACTTTTGCTTGTAAGATTAGCTCAGGAGTGTTTATAAAAGCTAAATCTGCCACAAAAATAGACATTGTAAAACCAATACCACCTAAAAAAGACACCCCAAATATTTGACTCATAGTGCTTCCTTTTGGTAGTTGTGCAATTTTTAGTTTTATAGCAAGCCAAGATAAACCAAATATTCCAAGTACTTTTCCTCCTATTAGCCCTGCAATAATTCCAAGAGATACGGGTTCTAAAACGGTAGTAGCAAGAGAGGAAAAATCAATGGCTATCCCCGCATTTGCTAAAGCAAAAAGAGGAATAATAATAAGTGCAACTGGCAGATGAAGGCCATGTTCAAGTCTTGCTGCTGGAGTTCCTATTGCATCTATTTTATCTTTTATATTGATAATCAGCGCTTTTTGATTTTCATGCATGGCGTGATTTTCTTCATTCGGATATTTTTCATACTCTTTTATAAGTTTTATTGTATCTTCTGGAAATGACGCGGGAGCTCTTTTGGGTTTAGAAGGAATAGTAAGAGCTGCTAAAACCCCAGCAATCGTGGCATGAACCCCAGATTCCAGCATGAAAAACCACATAAGTAATCCCACAATAAAATAAGGCAAAATGGCATGAATTCCGAATCTGTTTAAGCTTATCATGACTAAAAACATAAGCGCAGCCAATCCTAAAGCTAACATATTTATAGTATCTGTATAAAAAAGTGCGATGACTAAAACAGCTCCTAAATCATCAACAATTGCAAGTGCTACTAAAAAAGTCACCAGTGCAGTAGGGACTCTTTTACCTAAAAGAACAAGTGCACTAATGGCAAAAGCAATGTCTGTAGCCATTGGTATTCCCCAGCCATTTGCACCTGCTCCATCATAATTAAAATATAAATAAATCATAGCAGGAAATACCATTCCCCCAATAGCTGCAATAATAGGTAAGATTGCAACTTTTAAATTTGACAATTCTCCTGCTGTTATTTCTCTTTTTATTTCAAGCCCAATGATAAAGAAAAATACAGCCATAAGACCATCGTTAATCCAGTGATGAAGGCTATGAGACAAAGCCCAAGAACCAACTTTAAAATCAATATTAATATGAAAAAAATCCAAATATGTCTGCGAAAAGGGGGAGTTTGCCAGAATAAGAGCCAAAACTGTCATTACTGCTAGTACAAGACCCGTTGTCGTTTGTGCATGTATAAAATGTTCAAAGGGTGTTGCAATTCTTTGAAATGCTTTTTCCCATGGTGCAAATATTTTCATAATACTCCTGTAAATAATTTATTTTATGAATTGTGATTTTAATCTTTTTTTGCAAAGTTGAAAAGTACATATATCTTGACACTTTGTTGACAATTGAAACTTTTTTAGCAGAATAACTTTATTTATTGCTGTTTAAAAATGTTATAATTTCAAAAAAAATCATAATATTTAAGGAATAAAATGTACGAAATGATAGATGCCGTAATAGCAATAATTGCAGGTATATACCTTTATTTGGTGGCTGTAGGTAAAATACAAAGTAAGATTGAAGCAAATATGTTAATTAAACTTTCAAATTTTATGAAAATATTATCAATGCTTCTTCTTGCTTATGGAATAATTAGCTTAGTTATGTTCTATAAATAAAAAGAAGTTTTGTTCAATAATGAGCAGAGGTAAAATTTACTTATAAGATAGGAATGTAAATTTTTATATGTTTGTTACAAAATTGTTCAAAGGGAGGAATTTTGTGGTTCATTATAAAGTTATATTTTTTTAACCATGAATAAATCAAATAATTATAACTTTGAATTAATTCTTCAAAACTACCTTGATGAACAGCTACAATATAAAAACCTTCTTGCAGTTGTTGCTGTAAAGAAGCTGTTTTTTTATCGTTTTTTACAGCAATACAAGCGTCATATCTTATATTCTTTTCACTGGTGATTGAAGGGTCATCATGGCTTATTCCAAATAATTCATACTCCAATATATTTTTTGATTTTAAATCGCTTTGTAAGAGTATAGAGTGCCAAAGAGAATTCTTTTCATAAGGAGTGCCACTTTTAGTGTACAGGCCTGTATGACGCTTAAATATACAGGTTCTTCCTTTAAAATATATTTTTTTAATACTGTTAATATTTGAGTCATTGTATAAAGATACTTTATTTTTATATTTAGAAGGAAGTTTTCCAAAGTATTTATTAAATGCTTTAGAAAAAGTTTCAGGAGTATAAAAACCACTGTCAAGTGCAATATCAATAATACTCTTGTTTTGTATTTGTAAAGAAAAGGCTGCATTTTCCAGCCTAATTCGTCGTATATAAGATTTAAGAGACTCTCCTATGACTTTTTTGAAAATTCTGTGAAAGTGATATAAGGAGTAACCTGCTTCTTTTGCTATATCACTTAAGTCAATGTTTTCTTCTATATTATTTTGAATGTAAATAATTGCTTTAAAAGTAGACTCACAATACGTATCAAATCTTTTTTTATTCATTTTATTCCAAGTGTTGAACTATATCGATAGAAATATTATTTGGATCTAACATTCCAAAATGAATTTGCCCCCATTCTTCTTCTTTAAGATCAAATTCTATATCAATACTCTTATTTTTCATTAAATTATACTCTTTTTTAGCATCCTTAACTTGAAAACTTAATATCAAACCTTTGGCGTTTAATTCATTTTTAAACATAGCTCCTTGAGAGGGATGATTTGGCTGCATAAAAGCCAATTCCATTCCACTACTCTCATGTTTAAGGTGTACGTACCAATCTAAGTTGGCAACAATCTCAAAGTTGAACATTGATGTATAAAATTGCACTGATTCTTTTACTTTTTTTGTTGTAATAACATTAAATATTGTTTCTAATTCCATAATAAGCCTTTTTCTTTAAGTATATAAAGTTTCAATTTTTTAATCTTGACATTTTGTGCTATTTTTATTTTAAACTAAAGGCCAATAGCTTGTTAATTGCCATAAAAAGAGAATAATTAAAGGGAACAGTGGTTACCTTAAAAAAACTTGAAATTCTAAAACTATAGTGTTTCATTTATTTAAATTAATAATAAAGGCTGGAAACTGTCACTTCTTTTTTTTAATATAATATATTTATCTTGTTATTTATTGTTATTAAAAAAAAAGACAGAGAATAAAACATGAAGAATACCTCTAAATTATAGGCATTCTATTGAAAAATAGTAAAAAAAGATAAAAGAAGGAGAAAAAGTTTATTTAAAATAAAAGGAGGAGTAATCATTCTATAGTTGTTTATTTGTAACCATTTTGTAATTAATATATATTATGCTTTAATATGGTGAAGACTTTACGGAGACTTTTTAATTTTAGTAAAGCCTTGAACTTAAGACAGAGAATATAACTAATTTACCTATCTTTAGAATAAAAGATATTTTAATTTAGATTAACCCTACAGGAGTGATGATGAAGAAAATATTAAAAATGTTATTACCAGCAATAGCTGTAATTGGAATGAGTGCAAGTGCAGGTACTTTTGAAAAAGTAAAAAAAGAAGGTGTTGTACATTGTGGTATGTCAACTGGTTTTGCTGGTTTCGCTGAAATGGGAGATGACAAAGTTTGGAAAGGTTTTGATATTGACCTTTGTAGAGCAGTTGCAGCAGCAGTATTAGGAGATGCAGATAAATTAACGAATCATCCTTTAACTTCTAAAGAAAGATTCATTGCACTTCAAAGTGGTGAAATTGATATGTTAGCAAGATCAACAACATGGACATTTACTAGAGATGCATCTCTTGGTCTTAACTTTGCTGGAGTCAATTATTATGATGGGCAAGGATTTTTAGTAGCTAAATCACTTGGTGTAAATGATGTAAAAGAATTAGATGGTGCAACTTTTTGTATGCAAACTGGTAATACAACAGAGTTAAACATTGCTGATTATTTTATGGAACATAATATGAAATATAAGTCTGTTTTATACGATACAGATGCACAAGTTATTGCTGGTTTTAAAGCAGGACGTTGTGATGTTATTACAACAGATCAATCAGGATTATATTCTAAATTAACAGTACTTGATAAAAGTAAATTTAAAGTTTTACCAAATATTATCTCAAAAGAACCATTAGGTCCAGTTGTAAGACAGGGTGATGATCGTTGGTTTAATATTGTTAAATGGTCATTAAATGTAATGATTACAGCAGAAGAACTTGGTATTACTTCTAAAAATGCGGCTTCTTTAGCTAAAACTTCTAAAAACCCAGAAATTCAAAGAATTTTAGGTGTTAACAGTAACCTTGGAAAAATGTTAGGTTTAGATCCTAAATGGGCTTATAATATAATTACACAAGTTGGTAACTACGGTGAGTCATTTGAGAAACATTTAGGTGTAAATACACCACTTGGAATCAAAAGAGGCGTAAATGCTTTATGGAACGACGGTGGGATTCTTTATTCTCCTCCCTTTAGATAAAAATTTAAATTCAAGAGCTTTGCTCTTGAGTTTCATATCTTTTGGAAAATTCAAAAATCAAATAAATAAATATTTGACTTTTTAATTTCTCAAGATATTACTCTTTAAAATAAATTTAAAAGGTCATTCTTGTCATTTTTTTATAATAAAACAGTTAGAGCTATATTTTTTCAATTTGTTATTGTTACTCTTTTAGTTATAGGTTTGTGGTTTATGTTCACCAATTTATTTATTAATATTGAAGCAAGAGGTATCAAAACAGGATTTGATTTTTTAAATGAGAGAGCAGGTTTTGAAATTTCAGAATCTCCCATTCCTTTTGATTCTAACTCCACCTTTTTTGATTCTTTTTTAGTGGGTATTTCTAATACTCTTTATGTTTCAATAGTTGGGATTATATTTTCTACAATCATAGGCGTAATAATAGGTATTGCACGATTATCAAAAATCTTTTTGGTCTCTAAATTTGCTTGGGCATATGTAGAGATTTTTAGAAATATACCCTTATTATTACAAATATTATTTTGGTACAATGTTGTTTTAGCCTCCCTTCCTAGTCCAAAAAAGAGTATTGAACTTGGGGGAGACATGATATTAAACAATCGTGGCTTTAGTGTACCAAGACCCATAATGGAAGATGGTTTTTCTTTGGTTATTTTCGCTTTTTTTGCTGCTATTGTTATGGTTATTTATTTAACAAGAAGAGTAAAGAAAAAATTTGAAGAAACAGGTAAAGATACTTTTCTTTTACCTTGGAATATCCTTATTCTAGTATCTGTTCCTTTTCTTGTGTATTTATTAGCAGGAAGTCCCTTGAGTTTTGATACTCCTGTATTACAAGGTTTTAATTATGAAGGCGGAATGACTTACAGTCCTGAATTTTTAGCTTTGGCATTTTCTTTATCTATTTATACGGCTACATTTACAGCAGAAGCCGTAAGAAGTGGGATAGAAGCCGTTGATAATGGTCAAAAAGAAGCAGCTATTGATTTAGGTCTTAGTAAATATGAAGCCTTAAAATATGTAATTTTACCTCAAGCAATTAGAATCGCTTTACCTCCCATTATTAGCCAATTTTTGAATGTTGTAAAAAACTCATCCTTAGCAACCGCTATTGGTTACCCCGAACTTGTAACCATTTTTTCTGGAACAGCATTAAATCAAACTGGACAAGCAATAGAAATTATTATGATGACTATGAGTGTATATCTAGTCATTAGTTTGATTATATCTCTTGTATTAAATTACGTAAATAAAAAGATGGAAATAAAGGGTAGATAATGGCAATATTTAAATTAGAAGAAATAAAAGAAGCTCCTACCTCTGTAAAAGGTCCCTTAAGATGGATTTTAAATAATCTTGTTTCCTCGCCACTTGAAGTGTTTTTTTCACTTTTAATATTGGCATTTTTATATATAAGTGTTCCTCCTTTTGTTACGTGGGCACTAATTGATGCTAATTTTATAGGAACAACAAAAGCATCCTGTACAGGAGATGGAGCCTGTTGGGTTTTTATCATACATAAAATGGATTTTTTCATTTATGGTTTTTATCCTGAGAGTGAAATATATAGAATTAACTTGATGTTTGCTTTATCTATTGTATTTATTGCTTTATTTAAATACACAGGAAAAGATTATAAAACAAAGATTGCTGTTTTTTCTTTATTTCCTATAATCTCATATTTTTTATTAACAGGTGGGTCTTTTGGTTTAGTTGAAGTACCTACAGATAAATGGGGTGGCTTGACGCTTACTTTAGTTATCTCTTCAATAGGAATAGTATTCTCTATGCCAATAGGAGTCCTCTTGGCTCTTGGAAGACAAAGTAATCTTCCTATAATAAAAAGTTTAAGTGTGGTTTATATTGAGTTTATTAGAGGTGTGCCTCTTATTACTATTTTATTTATGGGTTCCGTTTTATTGCCAATGTTTTTTCCTGAAGGTATGACCTTCGATAAATTATTACGGGTTTTAATTGTTGTTACTTTATTTCAATCTGCTTATATAGCAGAAGTAATTAGAGGTGGTTTACAAGCAATACCAAATGGGCAATACGAAGCAGCTGATTCTGAAGGACTAGGTTATTGGCAAAAAACCTTAGTAATTATATTACCACAAGCAATTAAAGTTTCAATACCCAATTTAATTGGAAATGCCATTGGTTTATTTAAAGATACAACACTGGTATTAATAATAGGTTTATTTGATTTACTTACTATGGTTGGTTTAACATCTGCTGATTCACATTGGACTGGTTTTGTTACAGAAGGTTATGTATTTGTAACAATAATATTTTTGATATTTTGTTCGGGTTTATCAAAATATTCTAAAGTTTTAGAAAACCGATTAAATACTGGAAGATAGATAAAAAAAGAGTACATAATTAGCTTACTTTAAGTTATAAAAGGAGAGAATATTAGATGAATAATATTATTGAGATGAAAAATTTACATAAATGGTACGATGATTTTCATGTACTAAAAAATATTAATTTAAATGTTAAAGAGGGTGAAATAGTAGTGATCTGTGGACCCAGTGGTTCAGGGAAGTCTACGTTAATAAGGTGTATAAATTATCTTGAACAATTTCAAAAAGGTACTGTCGTAGTGGATGGTATTGAACTAAAAGATGATGTGAAAAAAATAAAAGAATTAAGAAAAAATGTTACGATGGTTTTCCAACATTTTAATTTATTCCCACATCTTACTATTTTAGAAAACTTAACACTTGCACCAACGCATGTAAAAGGTGTTTCAAAAACAGAAGCTACTAAAACGGCAATGAAATATTTAAAGAGAGTAAATATAGAAGAACAAGCGCATAAATATCCAAATCAACTAAGTGGGGGTCAACAACAAAGAGTTGCAATTGCTAGAGGACTTTGTAAAAATCCTGCGATTATGCTTTTTGATGAACCAACATCTGCACTTGATCCTGAAATGATTAATGAAGTATTGGATGTGATGATAGAATTAGCCAAAGAGAAAAAAACAATGGTTTGTGTAACTCATGAAATGGGTTTTGCAAAAAAAGTTGCTGATCGAGTTATTTTTATGGACGGGGGACAAATCATTGAAGAAAATACTCCAAAAGAGTTTTTTGAGAACCCCCAAAGTGAAAGACTAAGACAGTTTTTAGAACAGATTATTACAGATTAAAAAAAAGAGAAATTATGAAAATTCTTCCAAAAGTGGTAGAGCAAGATGTTCTTGTAAATTACCAAGTAAACCTTCAAAATGTGGATCAGATTGAGTCTATAGAAATATCATCTAAGAATGATTTTTTTTATAAAGAAGAGATAGCTTTTGAGAGAGAAACAAATCATATTTTCTTTTCCTATAAAATGCCTCTTTTAGGCGAATTTTTAGTAAAAATTCATTATAAATACAAAGACAGCCAATCCCTTCCTCTTTATTGTCTTGATAAAGATATGATGCAAAGAAGACCCTTAAAAGGTGATTTACATATGCATTCTACTTATTCTGATGGAAGAACAAGTCCTTTTGCAATGGTTTTGGCTTCCCTTGATGCAGGCATGGATTTTTTGAGTATTACTGATCATGATGGATATGAGGGCTGTTTGAATGCACTTGAGAAAGTAGAAGAACACAATGTTGACATTCTACTAATAAAAGGTGAAGAAGTAAGTACTGGTGGTAGAAAAGATATGTCAATTGCTCAAGGAAATGGGCATATGTTAGCAATTAATGCAAATACATCTATAGAGAACCAAAGAAAAGATGTGGATAAGTATGAAAAAGAACTTGAAGAAATTGTTGAAGATTTGAAAACACAAGATTTAGAAAAAGACCTGAATTTGACGCATTATGCAAAAAATATTTGGGTTATAAATAAAATAAAAGATGCCAAGGGCCTTGCCATCTTATCTCATCCAAACTGGGTGTATAGAACAGGCAAGTTGCATCTTCATCAAGCAGCGTATAAAGAGATGTTAAAAAGTTCAAGACTTGATGGTGTGGAAGTATTTGCGGAAGAAAAAGTAAGAGAACATAATAATTTAACATCTTTAACTACCTATCAAAATGAAAATAAATATAAATATTTAGCTCCTTTTGGAAATTCTGATGCCCATGATAGTGATCATGAACTAGGGGACAGATTTACTATTATATTTGGAAAAGAAAAAACGGTGGGAGGTATTGTTGATGCTATTGAAGAAGGACTTACTTGTGCAGTTTCTAAAGTAGATAATAAAGAACATCAATTCATGGGGAAAGATGAATTAGCAAAATATGTTTATTTTTTACTTAGAGAATATTATCCCAGTCACTACAGCTTTAAAACAAGATTATCTAAATTATATATAGATCAATTTATCAATGAAAAAAGTTTTGAGAAAAAGATTAATCGTGAAATAGAAAATCTGAGTCATTATAATAATAAATTTTTCGCAGTATAAATAAAGAAGAAGATCTAATAAAAACATAGGTCTTTTTCTTAATATAAATTTTATTTTTTTCTTAAAATTCTATTCGTTTTAACGCAGCATCAATGGCATCAAATTCATTAACAACATTCATTATACTTTCTTGCTCATTGTACTTAAAATGAGGCATAAATATTTTGATATCTTTACTTGCTCTTGTAATAGAAACATAAGCCAAACGATATTTTTCTTCATCACTCATATATCTGTTATCAGATAAAGAAAACAAATCAATGTAAGCTATATCGTGGGTACTTCCTTGCAATTTATGTATAGTAGAAGAGTGTACGTATTGAACATCAGCAAACATATCTCTTACAGCATAGAACGTAACCCATAATTCTTTTTTCTGTGGGTGTGAAGCTCTCTTAGCTGCACTTACAATGGCTTTTAATTTATCATTAAAGGTTTTAAGAGAAGAAGGTTCTATTACTCTAAATACTTGTTGCTCCAAAGCCCCAATATTTTGGCACTCCCAATAATAAATTCCCAAACTGTCATGGTATTTCTGCTGGGCCCTTTGAAGTTCTACTACTTGACCATTGTGATATAAAGAAATATCATTTACACTGTAGGCTTCTCTAAAGCGTAAAGTATCCCCTTGTAAATAAGTAGGGGGATTAATAACACCATGTTGTTCCCAAAATTTTCTTCTTATAAGATTGTTAAATGAATCTACATCTTTATTTTTATACGTAGCTATTATCTTATCTTCTTTATACCAACGTTCATTTTTATGAAAATCATCAGTAAAGTCTTTAAAATTGTTAAAAAATGCCAATTCTTTATGGTAATTTTCCATAAAAAATTCTTGCAGAGGAATAAAGTTTTTTTGCATTATTCTTTCTCTTAGTTTTGTAGCAATCTTTATAATATAACTGTCTTTGGCTTGTCTAACAACTTCATCCAAAGAAAAACGATTTTTTAATGAATATATTTTATTTTCACTGTTATCTACTGGTAACAACTGATAAGGATCACCTATGAAAAAAACAAAATTAATGCGTTCTTCTTCTATGGCTTCTTTTATATAAGAAAAGAGTTCAGCCCCTATCATAGAACTTTCATCTACGATCAAGATAGAAGCACTTTCATGGGCTTTTTTTGTTTTATCTATTTTGAAGGTCTCAATTCCTTTATCAAAATCACGAAAAGGTTTGATTCCTAAAAAAGAGTGAATGGTTTTACAAGAGGCTTGTATTTTATTGGCTCGTAACATAGAAGATATTACAGCTACTGCTTTATGAGTAGGTGCAGTAATGGTGAAAGAAAAATCTTTGTCTTTTTTATCTCTTAAATATTTAGCAATTTGTGTTGTAAGGTAGGTTTTACCCGTACCTGCTGCTCCTGTTAAAGATAACATATAATCATCAAGATTGTTTGATTTTAAAATAGATTTCACTTTTGAATCTATTAAGGACGTAACATTATTAAAAACTTCTCTTTGATGAGGTGTTAGTTCGTTTGTAGGTGTTTTAATATTTACATTGTTATTGCTTTTAATTATATCGGTCATTTTTGCTCATTATTAATAATTATGCTTGAAGTTAGTATCGTAGGAAAATTCTTTTTATTTCAAGCTTTGATTTATCTTTGTATCTTGACACAAAGTTTCTAAAACTTTCACTTGCTTTTTGCTTTTTTATTAAAATATGAGATTAAGAGAAAGATTTTATATTCTTATTTGATAGTTATTTTTATAAATAGGTAGTATTGCCTATATATTTAGAATAAAATATTAATAAATTGTATGTTTCCGAAGTATTGCATATAATTGCGATTTTTTGCTCTTTCCTTAATTATTTTAAACAGTTAGAATTACCTTAGAAAAAACGAAGAGAAACTTCAACTAAGGAAAAAAGATGAAAACAAAGTTATTTTTAGGAATACAAGTTATTACAGGCTTATTATTAGTATTATTTGGTTTAAATGGATTTTTACAATTTCTGGCTATGCCTCCTGCTAATGAAGCACTAGCAGCATTTGGAACAGCGGTATACAAAACAGGGTATATATTCCCTATAATGGCGTTCTTAGAGCTTATAGCAGGCCTTGCGTTTATATTTAATAAGTACAGCGCGTTAATGGCAGTATTGCTTATGCCTGTTATGTTAAATGCTTTTTTAGCACATGTTTTTTTAGATATGAATGGAATAGAACCCTCAGCACTTATTGTTTTTGCATTAATTTTAATTATGATTAAAAATAAAACAGCCTATGCTTTAATCTTCAAAGCGTAAAAATAGTATAAAAAAGCCTTAAGTATAAAATTTCTATACTTAGCTTTAATATTTTTTGTTACAATAATAACAAGTAGGATATAAACAGTATGATTAAATATCAAGAGAAAACTCAGAACACTTGTTTTTATGAACTAAGACGTAAAGGCTCTCTGCCCTTACTAAATATGAATCAAAGTATCAATGTATATAAGAATCTTTATGAAAAGAAGCCCCTTTTAGGAATGGATATTAAGAATATTGATTTTAAAGCAGATGGTTTCGCTATTTTACAAAATAAGGGAAAAGAAAATATATCTATTCCCCTTTGTTGCTCTCACTACATTCTTATTCTCAATCTTAAAGGTAAATCTTTACGGCATATTAATCAATACAGTTATGAAACAAATGCACACTCTTTACAGTTATTAGTACCTGGGATTATTTATTCTTTTGAAGATCTTAGTGAAAGTTGTGAATCTTTAATGGTATTTTTTGAATATGAATTTTTATCTTCTTTGAATACTGAGTTATTAGAGTTCTTTTCAAGAAAATTTGAAGTAAATCAATTAGATCAAGAACACTTTATTCAAATATTAAGACTTTTTAAACTTTTAAATCAAGAATATAAAAATAAAAAACTTGATTACCAAGAGTATTCAAAAACACTATTAATTCAAATATTATATCTCTTAAAACGAGAGAAAAGTGCTCCTTTCTTAGAAAAAGTAAAAACAAGATCACAGCAAATTTTAAAACACTTTTTAGCATTAATTGAAGAAAATTTTCAAACAAAAAAATCGGTACAAGAATATGCAGATATCTTAGGGCTTACTCCTAAACACTTAAGTGAGACCATCAAAGAAAGTACAAATGAGAGCGCACTGTTTTTAATACATAAAAGAATTATAAAAGAAATACAATATCAATTATGTTACACGACTTTAAGCATCAAAGAAATTTCTTCTTCTTTATACTTCTCAAATAGTTCTGATTTTGGAAGGTTTTTTAAACGCTATAAACTTATTAGCCCAAAATCCTATCGACTTAAATTTCAAGTTTAATAAAACAAGTTTTTAGCTCAAAGCTCTTTTTTTAACATATCCATATACTGAATAATATTTTCCACTTTGGCATGGAAATCATTGAATCTTACGATTCCTGTTTTATCTATTATTACTGTCCATGGAGTTCCTCCACTTTTGTAACGTAACATGAATTTTGATCGTTTGCCATTTATTCCACTGTGACCTACGGGCATGCTAAGTTTATATCTTTTAATTATTTCTTCTGCTGCTTGTATGGTATTGCTTGAATAGCCTTCAAAAACAGTTTGAATAGCTACAAAAGCTACTTCTTTATCTCCTTCATAGTGTTTTGATAATTTTGAAGAGTAGAAAAACCATGAGAATGGCATCCTGGACACCATGCTTGAAATCCATAGACATAAAGTACTTTCCCTTTGAAGTCTTTGATATCAAGAGAAGCTTTATTATTGTTTTGAAGCCATGTATCTACGCCAAAACTAGGCGCTTTTTGCCCCAGTATACCACTAGCAAACATATTAAAAGTAAAGATACACATACATAAAAATAATTTCATTTTTTCTCCTACATTTTTCCTAAAGTTTAGTTTACTTTTGTGTAGTTTTTGTTAAGAAACATAAGCTCTAAGAGATATTTTCCTATTAAATACATGATATTGAACTTGATTTTTTGTAATAAGAGTAAATATTAAAGCTAGGAGTTTAAAGATACAACTTACTAAACGTATATAATTTAGCAAGTGTATATTAAGAAATATAGTAGTGTTATTTTTCTTTTACTTCAAAACCACCACCTAAAGCAAGATGAAGTTGTATTCTATTAAATACCCTTTTGCTTGATATATCTATAAGTGAGATTTGTGACGAGATTAAATTTTTAGTAACTTGCGAAACTTCTAAATATTCAACTTGACCTACTTCGTAAGATATTTTAGTAAGTTTTAGTACTTTTTTATTGTCTAAAAGAATATCTTTCATATAGTTTTCTTGTTCTAAAAGTTTTACTTCAAGAGACAAAAATGTTTCAACTTCTTTGAATGCAAGCAAGACTTTTTGCGCATAGTTTTCAATGGATTGTTTTTGTGCTGCTGTAGCATTATCTACTTCTGCTTCAATAGCCCCTCCTTGATAAAGTGGTGCAAAAATCCCCGCAACTAAATTACTTGCGGCATTGCTTAAATTATTTAAAGAAGCCCCAATTGAAAACGTAAATTTAGGCAAGTGCAATAATTCAGACTCTCTTTGTTTATAAAATGCAGCGGCAACTCTTTGCTCAGCAGCAACTAAATCAGGACGTCTTTCTAATACTCCTGAGGGTATTCCAACAGGTATTGAAGTACTTAAACTTATTAACTTATTAGTACCTTGAATTAAAGCAGAGGGATATCTTCCTAAAAGAAGCTCTAAACTTCTTTGTGCATCTTCATAAGAAACAGTGGCTTTTGAATAAGCATTTTTAGCAGAAGTTAAATTTGATTTCGCCAAATAAATGCTTTTTTTAGTAACCTGTCCTATTTCATATTTGACATTCATAATTTTTAATTCTTTTTCAAATAACATAACAATGTTTTTCGCATATTGTCTTTGCAGTTTACTGGTAGTAGTCATAAGCCAAGCTTTTGCAGTTGAAGCAACAAGCGATTGTCTTGCAAATTCATAGTCTGATTGTGTTGCTAATGCATTTTCTTTAGCTGAAGTCCGAGACAGTTCTAATCTGCCCCAAATATCTGCTTCCCAACCAACACTTATTCCTCCACCATAAACTTCACCCAAAGCATCACTATTTCTATCATTATATTGGCCACTTAATCCAACAGTAGGTTTAAGTGCAGCACCTGCTTTTTTTACTAAAGCATCTGCTCTAGCAACTTGTATTTTTAAGGATTTAATTTCTCTATTATTTTTTAATGCTTCTTTTACAAGTGCTTCTAATATCGGGTCATTAAAGGATTTAATCCAATTGGTATCGACTTTTCCTTGATCTTTTACTTTTGACCAGACTTTTGGCTGATTAAAGTTTTCTTTTTTTGTAGTTTTTTCAAGAACTTGATCATGTGTCAAAATATTCTTACTACATCCTGTTATAAATAATAAAATTAAAATTAAAACTAAGTTTTTCATAATTATACCTTTCTAATGAAGCCGAATGTAGTTTTTCCAACTCATCATTCGTATAAGTATTTTTCTTACTATTGAAATGTGATGGAAATCTTCACTGTAAACTGCAATAGTTGCAGCACTTCCCATAGGTAGATAAAAACTTGACATATCATCTGTAATTTCAATAACAACAGGTATAAGTCCTTCTTGTACTCTTGGATTAACACTGACCATAGTAGCTGATGGAGAAAGTTGTCCTTCTGCAATAGCTCCCATAACTTGAATTACTTTTGCTTTAAAAACTCTTCCTGGAATTCCTGGAAAGAAGATTTCTGCATCATTACCTACTTTGACATTTTGCATGGGTTGTTGCGTAAATCCTCCAATAAAACTTAATTTATTTTTGTGTATAAACGTCATTACTGGTGCAAGAGGAAGAGGCACAGCCATCATTCCAGGTAATAATCTTAAATGTGTAACAAAACCGTCGCTTGGAGCTTTAATTATTGTACTTTCTAATTCAAACTGCGCATTAGTAAGTTGGGCTTGAAGTGAAGAAACATTTTTTTGATATTGCTCTACATCAAAAGCACTACCTGCAGATACTTTTTCAAGCTTTTTTGACTGTGCAAGTCTTTTTTTCGCAAAGTTTAACTCAGATGTTACTTGGTCCACTTTTGCTTGAAACGGCACGGGGTCAATTTTGAATAATATATCCCCTTTTTTAAGAGCAACATTTGGCCTAACATTGACTTCAATTACTTTACCTTTTACATTCGGAACAATAGGCGTTGTAACAAAATAACTTCTAGCAGTTATTGAGCTTGGGTGATAATATGAAACAATGGATAACATGGTTCCTAGAATAATTACAGCACCTAGTACGACCGTAGTTAAGGACCAGGTATTAATAGATATATTAAATATTCTAAAGATAACCCAACATATTGAGAAATAAGTTATAAGTATAAGTAAATCCATAATTTAATCCTCTTTCTTTTCAAGTTTTTCTTCAAGAGCAGTTATTCTATTTTTTAAATTATTCATTTCTTCTTCTACTTTATCTTGTTTTTTTTGGCCATCTTTAGAAGAATTTCCCATGTCCCAACCTATATCTGGTTTGTACAGTGCTGCCCAAATCCATAAAAAAGGCCAAATGATATGAAGTAAAAATAGGCTTACCCAACATGCTGTATGTATTGCTTCTGTATGTGGATGGTTTCTTTTTTTTGCCATTTGATAAGGAATATCATGTATAAACATACCTCCATAAATTATGGTAAGTGCCACAAATATCAATGTTCCCAATGCAATATAATCCAATAATCTGTCTTCCATTTAACTTCCTTATATCGATTGTTTTGTTTTAAATGTTAAAGAATTATAAACAATTAAAGTGTCTACATAGTGTCTTTAATGTTAAAAAATTAAGAAGTTATGTATTAGTATCTCTACATACCTTCTTTATTTTTGAGAATTTTATAAATTAGAGTGTTTGTTGTCTAATAATTCTTGTAATTTTATTTTATAATGTTTAACCCATTTGTCTAATGATGGAGTTACATCTGATAACTTAATCTTTTGATCGCTTTTAATACCTTCTTTAATATCTGTATCAACTACCATAGCTAAGACTTCTTTTGTTTTTGTATCTGTTACTTTTAATGCAATACCAATAACTAAGTTTTTATCTTCAAATCCTGCGCCTCTTTTAAGAGCTGTAAGCGCCAAACCAACAGGAATATATTGATAAAATTTTAAATCTTTAAATTCTTTTCCTAAAGAGGTAACAGAGACTTCAATCGTAAGCGTACCTTGTTTTGAATTTTTACTTACAACTGAATTTAACTCAGATAAAAGAGATTTTCTAAAATAAACAGAAATCGAATTTAATAAAGCTTCATCTAGAGAAGCATCTTTTTTATCACTTTTAATAATAGGAATAGCAGGTATTTCAATGTTATTATAGTTTTTAAAATTCACCCCTTTTTTTAAATAATAATGCGCACCATCTTTAAAAGGAGATGCTTTAAGCATGGACGTATCGCTAATTATTGTACTTGTAGTAGGCTGATTAGCACACGCTATAAACAAGAAACTAATTGCAACAGTAAAGAGTGAGGTAGATAGAAGTTTTTTCATTAAGAATCCTTTTGTTATTCAATTGTAGCTTTATAGTCTTTATGTCTTCTAAAAATAATTATATAATAATAAAATATATTGCTATAATAATGTATAGGAATATATCCATGAAAATGCATCAACATAAAATAGCCTGTAAAGAATGCGGCCTTATTTTAAATAAACCCAAAGCAGATTACACGCATCAGTTTATTTGCCCCAGATGCAAAGCTTGCGTTTATAAATTTGGACAAGATTATGAAACTATTATTCTAATGACACTTACTTCTTTAATATTATTTTTCCCTTCTATTACTTTACCTCTTATAACACTAAAAATTTTCGATTTAGAACAAACAACAACATTAATTGAAACCGTCTTTATTTTCTTTGACAATGGTTATATTGGGGTATCCATTTTTATTACTTTAATCGGAATAGTTATCCCTTTTATAATGTTGCTTTTAATTTTATTTATTTTAATACCTTTAAAAAATGGCTCGTCCCATAAAAAAGTTTCTGGATTCTTTAAATTGTATGAATATCTTTTGGAATGGCAAATGGCTGAAGTGTATTTGATTAGTATTTTTGTTTCTATTATTAAATTAAATAAAATGGCCACTCTCCACGTAGAAACAGGCTTGTACTTTTTTTGTGCTTTTTTGGTTTTTATGTTTATAACAATTAACTTTTTTAACCCCTATGATATATGGAATAAAAATGAAGTATGATACAGATAAAAATCTCTTATTAGTGGTATGTACCCATTGTGGGAGTATATTTAATAAGAAGTATACTCTATGTACACACTGTAATTCCGCAATGACTCAGAGAAAAAAACATGCCTTTATTAAAACGCTCTGTTTTACATTAATCTCAATTATATTTTTCATACCAGCAAATGTTTTGCCTATGATGCATGTAAATACTTTGGGAACTGTTGATTCAAGTACTATTTTTGATGGTATATTGTATTTTATTGACAGCAAATCATATGGTATTGCTGCGGTTATTTTTATAGCCAGTATTATGGTTCCTATTTTTAAATTGATGGTTTTATTTGCTTTATTGTTTGTTGTGTATTTTAAAAAAACACAGTTCGCAAGAACAGCAATTAAATATTTCAGAATAATCCACTTTATTGGGAAATGGTCCATGATTGATATCTTCGTTGTTGCTTTAATGATTGTTATCGTACAATTTGGGCATTTGACAAGTATAAGTGCGGGTGCAGCAGCCCCTGCCTTTACTGTCGTAGTGATTATGACAATATTAGCAACACAAAGTTTTGATACAAGATTATTATGGGATGAGGATTAAATATGAAAACAGATAATACGGAAAGTATTAAGAAAAAAAGAAGTTTTATTTTACTTATTTGGATTTTACCCTTTATCGCACTGTTACTTTCTTCTTGGATGGTATATGAACATTTGAATGAACAAGATGAAGAAATTGTAGTCTATTTTGAGAGTGCAGATGGTTTTACTGTGGGTAAAACGCCTTTAAAATACAAAGGTATTAAAATAGGAATTGTTTCAAAAATCAATATAAATTACAATAATTTAAATGAATTTATAATCACCATAAATATTAATAAAAAAGTAAAAAAAATTATTGCAAAAGAAGGAAGTACTTTTTGGAAAGTCGAACCAAAAGCAACTTTGACTGAAATATCGGGCTTAAATACAATTTTAAGTGGCGTGTATATTGAAGTTTCTCCTCAATCCGATAAACTTAGTGAAATTTACAAAAATAAAAATAAACAGGTATTTAAAGCAGTAGAGAACAAACCCATTTCTTTATTGAAAAATAAGGGTATTTTTCTTAACTTACGCGCAAGAAGTGCTGGTTTATCTATAGGTGCACCGGTATTATACAAAAGTTTTGTGGTAGGAAAAATATTGAAAAAATCACTTAATGAAGATCAAATATTTTATACTATTTTTATTCAAAATGAATACAAACATTTAGTGAAAAAAAACAGCCATTTTTGGAAAATTAATGGAGTTGATTTAAAAGCTTCTTTAAGCAAAATAGAGTTAAAAATTGAGAGTTTAGCAACACTAATAGCTGGAGGAATTACTTTTGATTCAAAAAAAGAGGATAGTCCTTTAATTAAGAGTAAGACATTTAAGTTGCACCTCTCAAAAGATGAAATATTGTTTGATGATCGAAACATTATTTTGACCCAGAACGCAACAAAAGGTTTAGACAAAAGTTTGAAGGAAGTATTTTATAAGGGTTTTCTTGTTGGAAAAGTGGTACGCGCAGATTTTATAGCCTCTAAAAAAGAAACAAATTTTTTTATTAAATTTAAGAAAGACTATCTCTATTTATTAGAATATAAACCTTACTTTTATATTAATAAACCAGAATTATCATTTGATAATATTGAAAAAATTACCAATATTCTAAAAAGTAATCATATAGAGTTACAAGTTGTTTCAAAAAAAATGATGCAGGTAAAATATAACTTTGAACTGCATGAAAAAGCAAAAAAGATTAGTAGGTATTCCGTAATTCTTAGAACAAATGAAAGTATTAAAGTGAGTAAAGGTTCGCCTGTATATTTTAAAGATATAGAAGTAGGAACAGTCACATATAAAAAACTATATAAAAAAGGAAGTGGGATAAAAATTGGATTAGAAATCTTTTGGAAATATCGATATTTAATTAATGATTCTTCTCTTTTTTATTTAGAATCCCCTATTGAAATAAATGCAAACTTAAGTGGAATAAACATTAAAAGCGCCCCCTTAAAAAGTTATATAAAAGCAGCTATTTCATTTGATACCCCCCACTTAAAAGAAAAGAGTACTACAAGGTATTTTCAATTATTAAACAGCCGAAAGACTATGTTAGATGAAAAATATCTTCAAAAAAAAGCAGAAAGATTTACTATTGAAGTAGAGGAGTTGACTTCCTTGACGAAAAATGACTTTATATATTACAAAGGGATTGAAGTAGGGAAAGTAATACGTAGTATATACAATAAAAAGAGTAAAAAGATTGATATCGAGCTTTTTATATTTGCGGAGTTTTCAAAACTTATTAATGTTACAACAAGATTTTATTCTATTGGAGGCATTGATATTGACGTTTCCTTAGATAAGATTAATATCAAAACTAAGTCTTTAGATACTTTAATCAAAGGTGCGTTATCTTTTATCACTTTGAATGATAAAGCAGAAAAAGCAAATAAAGACCACAGATTTAAATACTTTAAAAACCTAGAAGAAGCAGAAGAAAAATATACTCAAGTATCTGTTTTCATGACAAGAGGATATGATTTAAAAAAAGGAAGTAAACTTCTTTATAAAGATATCGTTATTGGAAGAATAAAAACACTAGCGTTTAGCAGTAACAATAAGATTAAAGCAGAAGTAGATATTCTTAAAACACATAAAAAACTACTTAGAAAAGATACAATTTTTTATCTTAACAATTTTAATTTTAGTCTAAGTAAAATTGAAAATCCAAAAGCGGCACTCTTTGGCCCTAGTATTTCAATTATTGAAGGACAATCTTCTCTTCAAACAAAACAATTTACCTTATTACCTTATACACCTTTGCAAAACTATAATAATGAAGCTTTGAGAATTGTTGTTCATGCGGATATGAAAAGTTCTTTAAAACAAAATACACCTGTTTATTATAGACAATTGCAAATTGGGGCAGTTGAAAAATATACGCTATCAAAAGACAGCACACATATAAAATTACAAGTTTTAATTGATTCTAAATATAAACATTTAGTAAGAAAAAATTCAATTTTTTATAATGCAGGTGCTTTTGGAATTGATTTTTATTTATTTGGAGCAAAAATCAAAACTGAAACTCTTGAAACACTTATAAATGGGGGTTTATCTATGGTAACACCCACAAAATATGGCAAACAATCTCTTTCTATGCAAGAGTATATTTTGGAGCCTGATTTAGATGAGGCTTGGTTAAAGTGGAATCCCAAAATATATAAATAATATATTTTTTGTTATGGGGCACTGCTTTAACAGAGTGTCTTTTTGTTTGCATATATTTTATTCAAGAAACAACTTTCTCTTAACTCTCTTCTGTTTTAAATTATCCTGCTAAAATACGCTTTATTTTTTTAAGGAATTTTATGAATATTTTATTATCTTTACTGTTATTGGTTTTCTCTCTTAGCGCTACTTCTTTTTCAAAATCTAAAAAAATACTCCTAAAAAAGGTATATTTTGACAAACAATTTTCTTTTTATTGTTCAAACCCTTATGAAATAAAAAGAATAAAAGGCAAGTATAAAACTCTGATAATAGAAGATAAACAGTATTATTCTGCTAGAAAACCTTTTTATAAATCAGGAAAAATAAATATAAGAGCAAAGCGTATTGAATGGGAACATATTATGCCTGCACATAATTTTGGAAAACATCTTTCTTGTTGGAAAAAAGGTGGAAGAAAAGCCTGTAGAAAAGACAAGATTTTTAAAGCCATGGAAGCAGATATGCATAATTTAGTACCAGCAATTGGCGAAGTTAATGCCAATAGGTCTAACTATAGGTTTGGAGCACTCTCTCCTCATGTTAAACAATACGGTATTTGTGAAGTACAAATTGATTTTAAAAAGAGAAGAGCTTATGTTCGAGATGAAATTAAAGGAGACATTGCAAGAATATATTTTTATATGAGCGATAAATATAATATTAGAATGTCAAAACAAGAAAAAAATATGATGAAAGCATGGAATAAACTCGATCCCATTGATGAATGGGAAATATTAAAAAACAGCAGATTACTTCGTTTGCAAGGGCAGGGGAATAAGTACATTATGGGAGCAAAAATTTAGAGTAGGGACGAATAAGAAAATTTTAGCATCACTGTGCTAAAAATATTTCTTATTCGGTTTTATGAAAGAAAAGTTTTTATGTCTTTTTTTGCATAATATTTAAAATAACTTCATCTGTTTTTCTCATACCTACTTGTGCTAATACCCCAATGTTTTTAATGGTAGCTTCTACATTCGAAGAAATAATACCTTCTCCATCTTGTAAGTATTTTTGATTTAATGCAAGCATAGAGGAATCAAACGCAGCATATAAACCAGTGGCAATTTTAGTTGCACAGGATGCTTTTGCTCCATCACAAATAATGCCTGAAACATTTCCAAGGTTATTACTAATGGAATTTGCCACGGTATCATAAGTGGCTTCTTCTAAAAAAGAAATTGCACCTGCAACAGCACTAGCAGCACACATTACTCCACAATAAGCAGAAAGTCTTCCCACACTTGTTTTTAAATGAATGGTTGAAAGATGAGAAAATACTAGGCCTCTAATTAATTGTTCTTTTGATAACTTTTTTTCTTGGGCATATTTTATAATAGGCAAAGAAGCTGTCATTCCTTGGTTTCCACTACCACTTGTGGTCATAACAGGTAAAGAACAGCCACTCATTCGTGCATCACTTCCTGCTGCTGTAAAAGAAACACATTTATTTCGTATGTCTTTTCCATAAAAACCTTCATTCATATTTTTTTGAATCAAACTTCCTATGTTAACCCCAAATTCTTCTTTTAACCCTGCATTTGCAATACTTGAATTTAGACGTATTACTTGATCAAATAAGTCTTCCACTTCTTTTGTATCAATACTTTTAGCAAAACTATAAATAGTTTTGATACTTAAATCTGCACGATCATCTTTAGTTGTTTTAAAATCAATATCATTACAAATTTGTTCCACTAGAATTTTTTTGTTTTTTTCAATTCTTGTAATATTGGTGTGAAAATGTTTTATCTCAACGAGTGCAAAATCATTCTTGTAAAAAGCTTCTACTCTTATATAAAGTTTAACAGAGCTTTTATCATGAATTACATTTATAGTATGAGTGTCTAAGTAGTGTTTTGCTTTTTGTATGTCTTTTTTACTTAAATCACTAATTACCATTAATTCTTTTTTAGAATCTCCTGCACTAAGGCCTAATGCTACTGCTGCTTCTATTCCAACCATGCCTTCACTGTTTGGAATGGTAACTGATTTGACATTTTTTATCATATTTCCAGATACATAAATGTCAATTTTTGAAGGCATATAACCCAATACTTCTTTTGCTTTTGCGCAAACATAAGCTATTGCAATTGGTTCTGTACAACCTTGTGCAGGTACAATCTCTTCTCTTAAAATATTTAGTATTTTTTGCTTATCCATATTTTTTCCCTTGTCTAATATGATTTATTTATTTGACATTGTATTACTATTAGTTATACTATGTCAAATAATGAATAATTATTGATTATATAAAGGATGATTATATGGATTCAAATCTTTTGAAGGTTTTTGTAGAAGTGGCTAAGAAAAAAAGTATTAGTCTGGCTGCTAAAAAATTAAAAGTGACACAAACAAATGTAAGTTTACGAATCAAACAATTAGAAAAGAATATTTCATTTGAGCTCTTCCATCGTGTTCCTAAAGGAGTATTATTAACTAAAGAAGGAGAAAAACTTTTACCTTTAGCAGAAGAAATAGTAGATAAAGTAAAAGAAGCTACGTCCCAGATTAGAAATATAAAAAAACAAGACTCACTTATAATAGGCTCTACGTATTCTAATACAAAAATGAGACTCATTCCTTTATTAAAAAAATTAAATAAAGATCACTGCGAAATTAAATTAGAACTGGTTACCAATAATACTATAGCGCTTACGCAAATGTTATTGGAATACAAAGTGGATATTGCTTTTATTAATAATGAACCCAAACATGAAAATTTAATCTTATTAAAAAAGTTTGACAATGATTTATTATTTATAGAATCAAAAAAGGAAGCTTCAAAGAAGACTATTTTAGGGCATGAAGGTATTTGTGCTTTTTTTAATGCTTCAAAAATCTATTATGAATATTTGGGTATTAGTGATTATGAAGTCTTAGAAATGGCTAATTTTGAAGTTATTCTTGCTTGTGTGGAGCTTGGAATGGGAAGTACTATCTTACCTAAATCAATTGTGCAACGATATGGTTATTTAAATAAAGTAAAAATTACAAAAGTAGATAAAAGTATTGTAAATATTCCTACTTGTTTGGTTTGTAGAAAAAACAATGTACCCAAAATAAGTACTTATTTAAAGAAAGTATCTTTAGATGAATAAAAATACGTTGATAAAGATACAATAGAATATGAAAATTATAATACTAATATTCCTTCTTTTGTCAGAATTTTTTGCTATTGATATTATTCAAAAAAGAATTATTTTTGATAATAAAAGAGTAGAACTTACAAAAGAATATATAAAATCGCATTATTCCCTTGAAGTAAACAATATAAAAATAAAGCCTGAAATTATAGTAGTGCACCATACAGGAATCAATGATTTTAACACCTCCTTTATGCGCTTTTATGCTTCTGTTTTACCAAATGACAGAGGCGATATAAAAAAAGCAGGTAAATTAAATGTTTCAACACATTTTTTAGTAGATAGAGATGGTAGTATTTATCAAATGATGGATGAAACAACTATGGCAAGACATGTAATTGGTCTTAATTATTCCAGTATTGGTATTGAGAATGTAGGCGGTGAAAATTTTGAAGATAATCTAAGCCAAAAACAATTAGAAGCCAATAGTGAACTTATTAAATATCTTAAGAAAAAATATTCAAGTATTACTTACCTCATTGCTCATTCTGAATATCAAAGATATGAAAAACATTCTTTATGGTTAGAAAAAGATGTTTCATATAGAACAATCAAACACGACCCTTCTTTACGATTTATGAAAGAACTGCGAGTAAAACTTAAAGAAAATAAGAAGTAATATTTTTTTAGACTTGCCAATTAAAACAAAATTCTTAGTAAATAATTATAGTTTTTGTATTTTTTCAAAAAAGTACGAGTATTCACTTGTTATTTACTTGGCAAAACTAAAAATATTGATATAAACTTCTGTCTTAAGTAAAATAATTCCAATTGAGTATATAATATATTTAATTATTTATTAAAGGATGTATTATAATGAAAAAATTTTTATTTATTGTGATTCTTTTTCTTCCTTTTGACTTATTAAAAAATTCAAATATTATTCGTTTAATAATTAATCTAAAGGAGAAAAAATGAAATATATTTTGTATATTTTGCTAATCGTATTTGTACCTCTAAATATTTATGCAAAAAGTGAAACAATAAAAAAAGTATTGTATGTAAATTCTTATCACAGTGGTTATGCTTGGAGTGATAGTATTACTAAAGCTATTGAAAAAACAATAAGAGCATCAGAGATGAAAATTGACTTAAAAATAATAGAAATGAATACAAAATTAAATTATTCTGAAAAATTTAAAATAAAAGCAGGTTTAAACGTAAAACATATAATTGAGAGTTTTAAGCCTGATGTAGTCATTGTTTCAGATGACAATGCTGCTAAGTATGTGATTGTTCCTTATTATTTAAACAGTTCTTTGCCTTTTGTTTTTTGTGGAATTAATGGCAGTGCAAAGATATATAATTTTTCTAATAAAAATGTTACTGGCATGTTAGAAGTAACCTTAATTCCACAATTAATAGAGGTTATTAAAAAATACTCAAAAGGGAATCGTATTGTTTATTTTAATGATGATACTGCTTCTTCTCATAAAGTAGTTCTTACTTTTGAAAAAAAACTAAAAACTAAAGTGAAGACCTACTTTATTACTAGTAAAAATGAGCTTGAAAAATATTTTGTAATGGCTCAAAAAGAAGCAGATATTTTAATATTAGGAACGTTTCCAAAGCTTAGGGCTTCAATTACAAAAAAATATTTAAAACAATATATTTTAAAGCATACAATCATTCCTAGTGTTTCAACAGTAAAAGCTGGAAGTGAAATTACTTTGCTTACTTTTGCAAATAAACCAGAAGAGCAAGGAGAATGGGCTGCTAATACAGCCTTAGATATTTTAAAAGGTAAAAGAACTTCAGAGATAAAAATAGTTCAAAACAAAAAAGCAGAAATTTATATAAATGTAACGTTAATGAAAAAACTAAAAATTGTATTACCTCTTGCTTTATTAGAAAATGCAAGCATAGTTGAATAAGGAACTATTATGAAAAAAATTTATTTTCTGTGTGTGATTATGTTTATTCCATTTTATTTATTTGCAAATGCAGAGGATACAAAAAGAGTACTTTTTATTGATTCTTATAGTGAAGAATATGAATGGAGTGCTGGAATAAAAAGAGGAATAAAAACTAGCAAAAATAACAGTTCTTTAAGAATTGAGTTAAAAATTTTCCATATGAATACCAAAATAAACCCTTCTGAATCCTTTAAAAAAGAAGCTGCTTTAAAAGCAAAACAAGTAATTGAAAACTTTAAGCCCGATGTAGTAATAGCTTGTGATGATAATGCGGCAAAATATCTTATTGTTCCGTATTATAATAATTCTACTTTGCCTTTTGTTTTCTGCGGTATTAATGGAAGCGCAAAAGAATATAACTTTTCGAGAAATAATGTAACAGGAATGATAGAAGTTGAATTTATCGAAGGACTCGTAAATATAATACAAAAATATGCAAAAGGCAATACCTTGGGATATTTAGGAGCAGATGTTATCTCTGATAAAAAAGAATTTCTTGCCCATCAAAAATTCGAAAAAAACATAGAAGCACTTTTTGTTTCTAATGTAGAAGATTGGAAAAAAAAATATCTTTATTTTCAAAAGAACGTAGATATTTTAATTTTGAGTAGTTTCTCACCCTATACATTTAAAAAAGAAGTGCGAGAGGAATTAGCGACTTTTGTGAAAAAAAATACATTAATTCCAAGTATTGCAGGAATCTCTCAAGTCTCAGGGTTTACCCTATTAACCTTTGCTAAAAAACCTGAAGAACAAGGTGAGTGGGCAATGAAAACGGCAATACGTATTTTAAAAGGTGAGAAAACAAAAGATATAGCATATGTTAAAAACAAAATTGCAAAAATGTATATTAATGCTGCACTAATGAAAGAACTAAATATACATTTTCCATTTGAATTATTAGAAAATGCGAATATTGTTCATTAGAAGAGGGAAATAATATGAATCAAACATTAATAAAGTATGTGTTTTTAAGATTAATTTTGTGTGCAATTATATGTAAAAACAAGAATAAAGTATAAAAAATGTTAAAAATTTCATTAAAAACACAACTTTTAAGCTCTATTCTTATTGTTTTATTGTTAAGCATGGGAGTATTATTTTATTTTTCTTATAATAATTTTAAAGAAAAAGTGAATAATTCTCAAGCCCATGTATACAATCAGAAAATAGATAATATACTTTTTTTAATTGAGCAAAAATACAATATTTTAAAAAAAACAGGAATGGAAGTTGCTTTCAAAGAAAGTTTCCAAGAAGGAACAATAAAAGTATTAAAAGAAATATTTTATAAAAATGAGCTTGATTCTTCTTTATTACCTTTTGTTATTAGTGATGAAAAAGAGTATCTCTTACATGGAAAATACAAACAAAAAAACAAAAAATTATATGAAAAAGAAAAAAATTATTTGACAGTATTAGAATTAAAAGAAGGGGATATTACTCTAATGCACAATAAAAAAGATATTTGGATAATTTTCAAGCATTTTAAACAATGGGACTGGATAATTGGCTTTGAAGTACCTACTTCTTTAAAATATAAAGAACTATATGCTTATAGGAATGAATTTTTAATTACTTTGCTTATTATTCTTGTCCTCATTTCTTTATCTATTATTACAATCGTACGATACATTCTTAAACCGATTGATTCTTTAAGTAAAGTTTCAAAAGAAATTGCTTCTGGAAATTTAGATACGCCTATTGCTATCTACGGAAGTATTGAGCTTAGTATTTTAGCAAAGAACTTTATAATAATGAGAGATAAAATAAAAACAAGTATTAAAGAATTGGAACATCACAATATTATACTTGAAGATAAAGTCAAATACAGAACGACTGAATTAGAAAAATCGTATAAAGAATTGGAACAAATATTAGAGAATCTCAACCTAACTCAAGAAAAATTAATTGAATCAGAAAAAATGGCCTCTTTAGGTGGGCTAGTTGCTGGAGTTGCTCATGAAATCAATACTCCTATTGGAATAGGAATTACAGCAATTACTCATTTTATTGAAATGAATAAAAATATAATCAAACTTTATGATAAAAATGAGATGAGTCAAGAAGAATTTGAAGATTTTTTAAAGACTTCCAAAGAACTTGCACAAATGATATTTGTTAATCTTAACAAAACAGCTACATTAATAAAAAGTTTTAAACAAGTATCTGTTGATCAAATCAGTGAAGATAAAAGGTGTTTTAATTTAAAAGAATATATAAATGATACCTTGTTAAGCATAAGCAATATAACGAAAAAAACTGAAATAGACATCAGAGTAGAGGGGAACAGTGATATCATGCTTAATAGTTATCCTGGCGCATTTTCACAGGTTATTTCAAACCTTGTTATTAATTCAATTCGTCATGCATATGGGATAAAAGATAAAGGATGTATTCTAATTAATATTGAAAGCAAAAATAAAAATTTAATTATTAATTATAAAGACGATGGTAAAGGCATTAAAAAAGAACATTTGTCAAAAATTTTTAATCCATTTTTTACAACCAATAGAGAAAGTGGAGGAACTGGGTTAGGACTTAATATTATTTACAATATTATTAATAATAATTTAAAAGGAAAAATAACTTGTGTTAGTGAAGAAGGGAAAGGCGTATTATTTAAAATTATCATTCCACTTTCTCTTTAACTCTTATGCCTTTTTAGCTTCTTAAGTTTGCTCATAAAAAGAAGAAGTGTTTTTACCTGAATTTTTTGCTTGATACATTGCTTTATCTGCTTGTTTTATAAGTTCATTGGCTTTTTGTTTATTATCGTTAAAAAGTGTAATCCCAATACTAGGTGTTACTATATTCGTGTGTTGATCAATCTTTTTTATATCATTTAGAGCAGCTTTAATTTTATTAGCAAGTGCTTTTGAATAAGCTTTTGCTTCTTCATAATCAATTGATAAATTCTGAGCTAAGATAATAAATTCATCCCCTCCAATTCTTGCTACGGTATCTTCTTTTCTAAGTGTTCTTTTTAGCGTATTTGCAACTAAAATAAGAAGTTTGTCCCCAATTTCATGACCCATGGTATCATTGGTTTCTTTGAAATTATCCAAGTCAATAAATAAAATACAAGCATAATTTTTGATTCTTCCTGCTTTTAAAAGCGCCTGTTTTAATCTGTCCATAAGTAAAAATCTATTAGGAAGTTTTGTTAAGTTGTCATGGGTGGCTATAAATTCCAGTGCTTTTTCTTTTTCTTTTTCTTTTGATATATCTAAATATTGGGCAAGATAATGTGTCACTTCACCTTTACTGTCTTTAATCGCAGTTATCGTTGAGCGTAAAGCTAGAAGCTCATGTTTTTTATTATAATTGTATAACTCACCTGACCAAGAACCGTGAAGAGATAAATCATTCCAAATATTTTTGAAAAAATCACTGTCATGATAATTGGATTTAAACATATTGGGTGTTTGTTTTACTAGTTCTTGTAAACTATATCCTAAAACATTACAAAAAGCTTGATTCGCTTTTATAATATGAGAGCTTTTGTTTGTAATTAACATTGGTTCATTGGTTTCAAAAGCATAAGAAGCAATACGTAATTCATCTTCTTGTTTTTTTCTCATATCTTCATAGGCTATTTTTTCTAGGGTATGTGAAACATCATTAATCATATTATCAAACAGTATCTCAATTTCATTATTAAAAAATGAAAGTTTATTAGAATAAATAATAAGTACTGCATAAACTTTTCCAAATTTTATGATAGGAAATGCTGCTGCAGATTTTAAATTGTATTTTCTTGCAACAGACGCTAAAATAGAAGCTTCTGTTTTCTCAAAAGTATCAATAATAATACCTTCTCCACTGTCAAATACTTTTGCAATTAAACTTTTATTATAAATGATGGGTGTATTGATTTTTTTACTAACATAGTCTTTTAAGGGACTTGAATTAGCATGTATCTTTTTGTCACCTTTACAAATCAGTGCAAAACTCATGTTTTTATTTTTTGAAATCATATAACATAAACCGTTAAATAAAACCTTCTCTTCTTTTATTTTTAATAAGATTTTATTGGTTTTATTAAGGAGTTTATATACTTCATGTTGAGTATCCACTTCATTAAAACTTTTTTCTTCTTTTTTTGTAATACTCTTTAATAAATACAATAGAATAATAGTCATGATTATTGATAAAAATAAAAATAAAAAGCTTAGTTGTTGTTTATTATTTGATTTTTCTTCATAAGCTAATAATTCTTCTTTTGCGTTAAGAAGAGAAAAATCGTACATTTCATTCAAGTTAAATGTTCTGCTTCTAAATATTTCCCACCAGTTTTTAACATAAATCACATCTTCAAAAGAAACAATTTTAAACTCTTCTCGTATAAATTCTAATTGTGTGGAAAAAGGTTTTTCAATAAGGTTTTTATATTTATTAATATCTTCCTTACTCGCACGAAGTAAAAACTCATTTAAATGTATCTTTTGAACCGCTTGTGCGTTAATTAAATCGTTATGTATTTTAATCTGATCAAGTTTTTTTTCATTAATCATAGTCATAAACGTAATCTCTATTTCAGCATATTCTTTAATAGTAAGTAAATTATTGAGATGTAAGTATGTTCTATTAAATAAGTATGAAGCATGTTCTAATTTTATTGAGATAGTAGAATCTAATAAAAGTTTATTGATGTAAATGTATCTATTAATTGCATCATAAGGTTTAAGTGAAAAACGATCAATTTCATTTCTAAGGGTATATAATTCTTCTAGTTGTTGTTCGATTTTTTTACTGTTCTTTATTCTATTATTATTTGTAAAAAATTTTTTTATATTTTCAACATTTTGATTGCTTTCTAATCGCTGGTTGTTTAAATTGTATTTGAACTTTTTTGAAAGTAAATAAATAGAACTAATACTTCGTTCTTTTTGCAAAGAATCCATTAAGTCTTTTACATTCTTCATATAATCAAGGCTTGTGTGCATATTTTTGATTTGATCAAAGACTTTAACTTTTTCATAAACCATAAGCGAGGTAAAGAGAAATGTACCAAGAGCAGGAAGAAGAAAGAGCATCAGAATTTTTGTAAAAAGTTTATTTTGTGACATTTCTTCTCCTTTTTGGAATTATTAAATATTTAAAATACAATAAATCTACTTTATAAGCAGTGAATTATTTTAATATTCAAATTATTTATTGATGATAGGGTTAGAAAGTAATCTTTTTTTATTCGTATATATAATTTTTACTGTTATTTATTATAAAAATCAAGGAAAAAATACTTTACCAAAAGAAAAATCAGCTTAAATATAAAGGGCTAATCTTGATTTATATATCAAAAAGATATAATTCAAAAAAAGTATAAAGGATTAAAATGTCTTTTGAACAAGATTTATTAAACAGAAGTAACAATACTTGCGAATTATGTAAGTCAAGTATTGATCTTAATGTCTTCGAGGTTGAACCTTGTGATGGAAGTATGGAGCAAACAGCAATAGTATGTAAGGTTTGTAAAGAACAAATTGAAGATAATTCTAAGATGCAAGCCAATCATTTTAGATGTTTGAATGATGCTATGTGGAGTGAAGTACCAGCGGTGCAAGTACTTTCTTTTAGAATTCTAAGTCAAATAGCAGCTGAAGGTTGGCCTCAAGAACTTTTGGACATGATGTACTTAGAAGATGATATTAAAGAATGGGCCTTAAAAGGTTTATCAAAAGAGGAAGATATTGAAGTTCTTACAAAAGACAGTAATGGCGTTATTTTACAAGCAGGAGATACCGTAAGCATTATTAAAGATCTAGAGGTAAAAGGAGCTGGTTTTACTGCTAAAAGAGGTACAGCAGTAAGGAATATCTCTTTAACATCTAATCCTTTACAAATTGAGGGACGAGTTAATGGAACAAAAATTGTTTTATTAACATGTTTTTTAAAGAAACAATAAACAAAATGAATTTAATCAGTGAAGAAGGTTATTTGACTTTTGTAGAAGAGTTTAATGATTTACATAAGGTTCAAAAACCCCATTGGGTCAAAGAAAAAGAAATTGCAGCTGCTTTTGGGGATAGAAGTGAAAATGCAGAATATATAGGCGCAAAAGAAATGTTACGTAATATTGATAAACGCTTGCGATTTTTAGAGAAGATTATTAACAGCTCAAAAGTAATTGAAATTAATAAACTAGATCATTCACGTGTTAATTTTGGCTCTTGTGTGACACTTTTGAATTTGCATACAAATAAAACTTCTACTTATTCTATCTTAGGTACCTATGAAGCTAATCCATCTTCTTTGATTATTTCAAATGTTTCTCCTCTTGGAAAATGCTTGTTAAACAAAAAAAAAGGCGAAGAGTTTGAGTTTATAATCAATTCTTGTGTCTATGAATATGAAATTTTAGAAGTTTCTTTGCATATTAGTAAATAAGCTTGACAAAAGAGTAAAAAAACACTAAAATCCTGTTCTTTAAAATGTCGGGGCGTAGCGCAGTCTGGTTAGCGCACCTGGTTTGGGACCAGGGGGCCGGAGGTTCGAATCCTCTCGCCCCGACCATCTATTGTTTACACAATTCACTTTTTTTATCACAAATATTTAAAATTCTTTGAGGTATTGTAGGTATATCTTTTACTTTTGAAAACCAATACAGAGCTTTTCCATAATCTTTTTTCACATCAATACCCAGTTCATAATAAAGTCCTAACGCAATAATAGAAGATAAATATCCTTGATTTGCAGATTCGGTATATAAAGACAGAATAATATCAATATCTTTTATTAAACCTTCTTCTCTTGCATACATACTTGCTAGTTTATATTGCGCTTGAGCATTGTTAGCTTTAGCTGCTTTAGAATACAGCTCTATGGCTTTTTTAGTATTTTTATTAAGAATGATACCTTTTTGATAAAAATAGGCAATTTTCACAAGTGCAGGGATATGATTGTCTTTAGCAGCTGCTTGATAATACTTAACAGCTTTTTTTAAATTTATATTAACAGGGTAATGCCCTTCTTCATAAATAACTCCTAAATCATACTGTGCAAGGCTATTCCCTTTATCTGCAAGTACAAGGTATTTGTCAATCTTAAGGGAATAAAGTGCTTGGCTTACGGCTTCATTGTATTCTTTTTGTATTTGATTAAAAGTATTGTTGGGTTCTGATATTAAGGAGATAGAAAACAGTAGTATATAGAGTAAATATTTCATTATAAGCCTTTAAAAATAATAGTATATTAGCTAAATAAAATTTATAAAGAAATAATAAGTAAAATGATTGTTTATATGAAGTTTATTCTGTGGTTTATAATGGAGGAGAACAAGGGATTCGAACCCTCGGAGGTGTGACCCTCGCCGGTTTTCAAAACCGGTACATTCGACCAACTCTGTCAATTCTCCAACCGTATAACTGTAGGAAGTAGTTAAAAGTATTTTAAATCATATCGTCTATGATTTTTGTTTTCTAAAATGAAATATACATTTCATTTCTCAATAATGTTCCTACATTATTGGACTAAATTTAAAAACATCATAATATGATATTTTTTAATTTATGGTGCGAACGGTCGGAATTGAACCGACACTCTGAAACCAGAATTGGATTTTAAGTCCAACGCGTCTACCAATTCCGCCACGCTCGCATATTTTATTTGGTAGTTATTAATTATTTTTGGTTGCGGAAACAGGATTTGAACCTGTGACCTACGGGTTATGAGCCCGTCGAGCTACCGTGCTGCTCTATTCCGCGGTTTGTAAATTAAGTGGAGCGGGAGACGAGACTCGAACTCGCGACAATCTGCTTGGAAGGCAGAGGCTCTAGCCAACTGAGCTACTCCCGCTTAACTTGTGGTAAAAATAAGATTATAAAGATTACCAGTTCTTTATAAAATGGAGCTGATGATAGGAGTTGAACCTACGACCTGCTGATTACAAATCAGCTGCTCTAGCCAACTGAGCTACATCAGCATTAAAGAATAAACTTTAATTTTTAAAACAGTTAAAAAACTATCTTAGGCTTACTATTATTTCTAATAGTGGTGCGAACGGTCGGAATTGAACCGACACTCTGAAACCAGAATTGGATTTTAAGTCCAACGCGTCTACCAATTCCGCCACGCTCGCATTTTTAATGGTAGTAATATAAAATATAATGTTAAATAAATTCAAATGGTGGCGCGAGACAGAATCGAACTGTCGACACAAGGATTTTCAGTCCTTTGCTCTACCGACTGAGCTATCGAGCCACTATTAAAGTGGTGGGGAGAGAAGGACTCGAACCTTCGAAGCCGTAGGCGAGGGATTTACAATCCCTTGGATTTGACCACTCTCCAACCTCCCCGGATTGAATTATTATTTAACATTAAAATGGATGGGGTATCAGGATTCGAACCTGAGAATGTCAGCACCAAAAGCTGATGCCTTACCACTTGGCGATACCCCAATCATTCGCTTTACTTTAAGCGGATAGAATAATATTGTAATTAACATTAAAGTAATTTTAAATTTAAAGAAAATTACTCTAAATTTTACAAATTTGTTAATATTTATTTAAATCCCTTCATAATCACTATGTCTTTATGTATTTTTCCTATAATAAAGAAAAGGATATTTATGAATATTTATGATTTTAATGTAAAAAATATAAAGAATGAAGATGTTTCAATGAGTATATACAAAGATAAAGTACTACTTATTGTGAATGTTGCTAGTAAATGTGGTTTTACTCCACAATATGAAGGTTTAGAAAAGTTACATGAATTATACAGTGAGAAAGATTTTGCAGTACTTGCTTTCCCTTCAAACCAATTCTCAAAACAAGAACCGGGAACTAATGAAGAAATACAAGAATTTTGTACCTTGAATTATTCTGTTGCGTTTGATATGTTTGCAAAAGTTGATGTGAATGGTGAAAATACTATTCCTTTATATCAGTTCTTAAAGAAAGAAGCAAAAGGCCTACTTTCAACTGAAGGTATTAAATGGAATTTCACAAAATTCTTAGTAGATAAAAATGGAAAAGTTTGCGAAAGATATGGTTCAGCTAAAAAACCAATGGATATAGAAAAAGACATATTAAAATTATTAAAATAACTTTAATACACAAATAGTTACGTATTTAAATATGTAACTATTCTTACAACTATTTTCAATTTCTTCTTTTAATACCTATATTATCGATTTCATATTGTTTTAACTGGATATTATTATACTTAGTTGATTTCAATTATTTGGAATTCTTTATTTTTATATATAGGCATTGTTTGTCCAATATTAGCGTTTATATATGTGGGGTCTGATACAACATATCTTTTATTCTTATATTGTGTAGAATCTCCTTTTACATAAGAAGAAAAAGCTATAGCATTACTTAAATGATTGTCATACTTAAGGGCTATAATGTCTAAATTACTCAAGTTTTTAACTAAAAAATTAAAAAGAATACTTCTGTCTTCACAATCACTGTAAGAGTAAAAGATAGTTTCTTCAGGAAAAAGTACATTTTCTTTGAAAAAGTTTTCTTTATCACTTTTGTAAGAAAAGGCTGTTTGAACAAAACGCAATAAGATATTTATTGCTTCTAATTCTGTTTTTCCTTCTATGATTATTTTTAGTTCTTTTAATAAACTAGAAGATAAAAGCAAAGAGTGGGTGCTGTTAAAATAAACTTTATAATCTGATTGTGGAAAAGTACTGTAAAAATCAATTAAATCAAGGCTGTATTTGGCTTTAATTTTATATTGTTTATTATCATAGGAAAAATTTAATATTTTTTCTTTGATATTTCCAAAAAGTTTGATGGCTTTTCTACTCGTAAAAGAAAGACTTTTATGTGCATTCTCATAGGTACTTTTATAGGTATATACTTGTCCAATATTTTTAATAGGTTTTTCTGCGCTTAATACGTAATATCTTTTATTTTTAATCCTTACATATGAAACTTCATACAATTTGTGAGTAAGTTTTGAAATAAGGTAGATATTATTTTCATTAAATGCAATTTTGACATCATAATTCATCTTTGATAAATAAAACCAAGTAAATAAATTTGCCATATTTTTATCTTGATATATTTGATACGCACTTTTATATATAAGTAAATATTTTGCCCAATCATTTAAGTTTAATTCCCTTGCATAGTCTTGAAATTGCCTAAGGGTACCTTGATACTTACTTTTACTTATATCATTCCAAAAAGCACTAAAAGCATCTTTATTGTACCTTAGAAAGTTTTTATGTTTTTTATCATAATCAATATTTATCTCTTGCGAATAAAAAGAAAACGATATCTTTTTTAAATTATTAAAAGGAAGTATCGTTTTTTCTTTTAAAACAATTTTTGAATCTTCTTCTTTATTTATGTTTTTGATTGTAATTATTTTTGATTTTTTGATTTCTTTTTTACTTAAATGAATGGGATTATTGATGCTATTTAATATTTGAGGTTTATTTTTTTCATAGGGATTAAGTGTATAACTGCTTTGAAAATGCAACCAGTCTTTCTTTAACGCTTCAACAAAGTCTTGATCAAAGGATTTTTTATAACTGTGATATTCTTTTTCTTGCGTTTTTAACCAATCTTGGTATTCATTGGCTGGTAAAAAGCATAAAAGCGCTAAGAAAAGAAGATACTTTTTCATAAAATATTGTCTTGTATTAATTTATTATAAACAAAACGTTTTTGATTTACCTTGTATAAATATTTTTTTGTTTCTTTATACGGCAAATTTTTCATAAGTTGTTTATATACTTCCTTTGCTTGCATTTTATTAATAATTTCTATTGCTTTTTTAATATTGTTTGTTTTGTAAAAAGCTCTGGCCACATTACCTGCGCCTGTATTATATGCCGCAATGGCACAGTATAAACGCGCTTCTTTATTTTTTATACCTTTTAAATATTTGTAAAATAAAATATGTAAATAAGCTGTACCTATTTTGATGTTATTTTTGGAATTATATAAATAACTTGAAGATAAAAGTTTTTTTTCGCCATACAAAAAATTATAAGAATCAATTCCCGCTGACTTAGGAACAATTTGCATTAAACCATAAGCAGGAATATGAGATCTTGCCATTGGATTAAAAGCACTCTCTGAATGGATAATGGCATAAACCAGTTCTTTTGGAAGCTGCATTTTTTTTGCATCTGCTGAAATTGTATTTTTATGTATTAATGCTTTATTTATTAAAGCTTTTGAAGGAAGTTTTAAATTAAGGCTATAAATAGTGTTATTGTTATAGATAGTTTTTTCTAAGGGACGGACTTGAATATATTTTTTATATTTTTTGATAGTACTTTTATTAAGCACATCTGCTATTATTTTTTCTTTTGATTGTATTTTTAGTTTTTTCTTTAGTTTTTTTGAAATATTTTGTTCTAATTGATCGTTTTTATAAGCACTTTTTACATCTTCTTTTAATAAATCACTTAAAGCTTGTGAAAGTTTTTCTCTTGCTTCTTTAGAAGATTTTGCAATAACATTTAAATGAATAACTTGATTTTCAAAATCAACAACTTTTTTTTCTTGATAGTTTTTGGAATATTGTACCCATTTGTTTTTTGTGGATAATTCTTTTTGTGGCCAGAATGTTTTAATTTCATTTATATACTCTTTATGTGCTTCTAAAAAGGCTTCTTTGTAAGTATAAAAGTCTTTTTTATAAGCAGAGTATGAAATATTTTCTTCTTTTTTAAAATCTTCAAAACTTTGAGAGAATAAAAAAAGGGGTAATAATAAAACAAGGACTTTTTTCATAGTATTTCTTTGCTAACTATAGGTTTCCCTATAGTTTATTTATTTAACTTTTCAAGTTCCATCGCAAGCTCACCTTGTGCTTTTGAAGCCAAAAACTTTTGATACATTGCTTTATCATCTTTAAATGAAGTTCTTACTGATTCTTCTATTTTTGAGCTAACCTGCGCAGTATCTACTGCCATTAATACATAAAATGTACCAGAGGTAGATATCCATGTATCTTTTACAATAGTATTGTTAAGTGTTTCAGAAGCGATTTGTTTCGATACTTTTTCACTTGATTTATCAAAGGTAGAATTCTCACCTGAACCCGTAACAGATTTAAAGGATTTGAACATATTATTAACTTTTACTGATATTTGTTTTGCTAAGTTATCTCTAGCATCAGCCATAGCTTCTTCTCTTTGAAAAGAAAAATCATTACCTGCATTTTGAGGCGCTGAGCCTACATCTGAAATAGTTCCTTGGACATAAGGCATTCTAACCCATTTTGGAGAACCTTTTAATTCAGGATTTACATACATATCACCAGATGAAGTTTCTGTTTTTTTTACTTCAACTTCTTCTTTTGAAGAACAAGCCGTAAAAAGCACTGAGCCTAGTAAAATGGGGAGTAAGCTCTTAATAAGAATTTTTTTCATTTTTTTCCTTTTATATTTGATAGTTATTATAAAGTTAAATTGTATAAGAATAGTTTAAATGAAATAAAAACCTGAATAAACAGGTTTTTATTTGTTTTTTAAGACCTGATCATAATATTTTTGATCATAGTTTTTTAGTTTGTTTACTCTGATAATTGAGCCAAGAATTTTTAGATACTTTTCTCTAATTGCTGAATAGTTTATCATTGTTTGTGATAAAGCGAGACCTTGTAGCTCCATAGAACGTTTACGCTGTGTTTCTCTTTTATTTCTAAAAGAAGAATACGCACGCGTACGGTTAAGGTTTTGCATATAAGCTTTTATAGATGTTTGAAGATCAGGGAAAATACGTATAAGGTGTTTTGAACCCTTATTTCTGCGTAAAGGAACAATTCCCACTTTTCCGTAAGTCCAATGTCCAAAAATATTATTTGCCACTTTAACAAAACGACTTTTTCCCCAGCCACTTTCAGTAGCAGCTTGCGCTAAAGCCATAGAAGGAGGAATGATGTCAATTTTCTTTAAGAGTTTTTTATAATCAAACATATCTTTAACCGAATATGTTTTCGCAAGTTTTTCTAATTTAAGATAATCTTTTGAATTTTTTTCCAAGTTCTTATTTGTTTTTAAAGACAGGATAAAAGCTCTGTCTTTTAAAATTAGATTATTTTCTTCTTCAATTAAGGGATACAAAAAATTAAAAAAATATGTTTTCATTTGTTTTGTATCTTTAAGTGAATAATACTCTTTTGGAAAGCCAAGTGCATTAAGTATTAGCAGTGAGCTAAAAGCAAGTACTAGTAAAATTTTTTTCATTATATTGTTGTTGTAAAAACTTGTTGGACACTACCTTTAAAATACACCTCATTGTTTTCTAATCTTAGCGTTAATTCTTCATTACTTTTTGGGTAAACAAAGGTTTTTTTATCCACTAATCCTAATTTATAGGCTCTTAAAAAACATGCTGCCATTCCTGTTCCACAAGCTAGGGTTTCCCCTTCAACACCCCTTTCATAGGTTCTTACATTTATTTTTTTTGAATTTATACACGCAAAATTAACATTTGCATTGTATTTGTATCTCATTTTTGCACATAAATCATGATCGTATTCATTTAAATCATTTACTATACATACTAAATGTGGTACTCCTGTATCTATTAAATACCAGGTTTTTCCATCTTCTTGGAATTCTTCTTTTATTATTACAGCTTTGGTTAATTGTGTTTCAACTACATCTTTTTTTACTTCACAAAATATGGTTCCAGCAGATGTTAAAAAACTCATTTTCTCATTTGCTAAATTATTTGATAAAGCATAGTGGGCACAAGCTCTTGTTCCATTCCCACACATTGACGCTTCTGAGCCATCAGAATTGTAAAACAACCATTGAAAATCTAAGCTTTCATGAGGCAGAAGAACAATCAGTCCATCTGCCCCAATGCCTTGCGTTCTTGAACATAAAGATTTAGCAAGTTCACTGTAATCTTTTTTGATAAAAGTGTGAAATATGACAAAATCATTGCCACTTGCTGAATATTTTGTATAGGTCATAAAATTTCCTTAATAAATTGTTCTACTTCATCTTTTAGCTCTTTCAAACCAGAAGAATTATCTATTATATAGTCTGCTTTGTTTTTTTTCTCTTCAATATCCATTTGATTGGATATTTTAAGAAGGGCCTCTTTAGCATCGATATTATCTCTGCTCATTAAACGCTTTTTTTGTGTATCTTTAGGGGCATATACGAGTAAACATTTTGAAATAGGGTAGTGCATCTTTTCGTAAAACAGGGGTATATCAATAAAATATACTTTTTCCATTTTTTCTAAAATACTGGCTTCTTTTTCAATTTCTTTTTGAATTAAAGGATGAATAAAAGCTTCTAGTTTCAATTTGTTTTTTTCATTAGAAAAAATAATACTTCCCAGTTTTTTACGAAGTACTCTTTTGTCTTTTACATATTCTTGCCCAAACATAGAGGCTATGCTCAGGTGATGTAAATCTAAAAGCTTATGCGCAATAAGATCGGCATCAATGATTAAAAAATCATCTTTTTTTAGTAAATTACATACAGTAGATTTGCCTGTAGCTATTCCACCTGTTAATGCAATAGCCCTCTTAAATGTATCTTTGTTCATAGTGGCTATTGTACAGTAAAAAGTATAATAAAATCAATTATTTTAAACAAAAAATAAATTACCTATATAAAGAGTAAAAGCTTATTATTTAGTATAATAGTTAGCTTAAGTTAATATCTAACATGTTTTTAAATCTTTTTTGCTATAATAGCAAAAAAATTGATGTATAGGTAAATCTAATTTACCCTTGATTTTACAAGACATATGAAGGACGAACGTGGCAAAAGTTAGTTATAAAGATGCAGGTGTAGATATAGATGCAGGAAATCAATTTGTTGAAAATATTAAACCTTATGTAAAAGCAACAAAAATTCCAGGTGTATTAGGTGGAATTGGGTCATTTGCTGGTGCATTTGAATTACCTAGTGGTTACAAAAAACCAGTTTTATTATCTGGAACAGATGGTGTTGGTACTAAATTAAAATTAGCAATAGATGCTAAAATATTTGATACTGTTGGAATAGATTTAGTTGCAATGTGTACGAATGATTTATTATGTAACTTTGGAGAGCCTTTATTTTTCTTAGATTATTATGCAACTGCTAAACTAAATGTAGATGAAGCTTCTGCTGTAATCAAAGGTATTGCTGAAGGTTGTATCAGAAGTGAATGTGCACTAGTTGGTGGTGAAACAGCTGAAATGCCAGGAATGTACAAAGAAGGCGATTTTGATTTGGCTGGTTTTTGTGTTGGAATTGCAGAAAAAGACGAATTAAACAGAATTGAGCGAATTAATGCAGGAGATGTTTTATTAGCACTTCCTTCTTCAGGAATTCATTCAAATGGTTTTTCATTGGTACGAAAAGTATTATTTGAAACACTAGGGCTGACTCTTGATGATGATTTTGAAGGAAAACCTTTAAAAGAAGTATTATTAGAACCAACCAGAATTTATGTAAAAGAATTTAAAGAAAACAAAGAAAATATTTCTGCTTTAGCTCATATCACAGGTGGAGGTATTACTGAAAACTTACCACGTGTTTTACCTGAACATTTAAAAGCGGTGGTAAAAAGAGATTCTATAAAAGTTTTACCAATTTTTGATTTTATTGGTGAGCATGTAGAACTTGACGAAATGTATAGAACCTTTAATATGGGTGTAGGAATGGTAGTTGTTGCAGATCCTTCTAAAGTAGATGCAATCTTAGCAAGTACTGATGCTTATGTTATTGGAAGTATTGAAGAAGGAAAAAAAGGCGTAGAGTTTATCTAGGCAATTTTTTTCTTTAGAAAAGGAGTAACCACTTGGTTACTCCTTTTTTTATGACAAATTAACTTTTAGGCATTTCTATAAACAAAAAATGAGATTGTTCTAAAGCTTCTATTTTTAAAGAATTTTCTTCTGTAATTTCCATAGCATCCCCGTTATTTAGCTTAATACCATTGATATTAGAAGAACCCTCAATTTGTACAAAATAAATTTGTCGTTTGTCTTTGATTTTATATTCTAATACTTTGTTTGAATCCAGCTCACTTACATACATATTTACATCTTGATGTATTTTTATTTTTGCATCTCCTTCTTTGGAAGAAACAATATTTAACAAGGTATTTTTTCTTTGTTCTTTTTTATAATTTTCTTGTCCATATAATCTTGGTAGCGAATCTTTAGGAGGGACTATCCATATTTGCAAGAGTCTTAAGGTATCACTTTCATGTTTATTATATTCACTGTGATATATTCCATCTCCTGCTGAGAGATATTGAACTTGTCCTCTTTTTACTACTTCTTCATTTCCCATAGAATCTTTATGAGAAATTTCTCCTTTTACTACATAAGAGATAATCTCCATATTTTGATGAGGATGGGTATCAAAACCGCTTTTTGCTTGTATTAAATCATCATTTAATACTCTAAGTACTCCAAATTTGATATTGTCATAATTTCTATATTCTGCAAATGAAAAATGAAATCTACTTTGTAACCATCCAAGGTTAGAAGTACCCATATTTTCTTTCGGTAATTTTTTTAACATAAATGTCCTTTCTTTTTTATTTTAATTGGTAAATAAGAGTGTTTGCATGGATAAATTTCCATGCATAAAACTTTTATTTAAAATTTCGCAATCTTTTGAAATTGCTGCACCTAAGGGAAAAAATAATGGCATGAAATGCTCCTGACTCGGATGATTCTCTCTAAGTTTAGGTGCTTTTTCTTTAAAATCTAAGAGTTCATGTATATTTTTTTCTTTTATTGTTTTTGAAATATATTCATCAAATATTTCTGCATACTCTTTAACGTTGGCATTTATATCGCTTGAGGTATCATAAAGATTATGAGTAATACTGCCACTACCTATAATTAAACATTCCTCACGTAATTCTTGCAAAGCCTCACCTAAAATAAAAAGTTCTTTACTTGAATAGTTGTTGGGTAAAGAAATTTGAATAATAGGTATATCTGCTTTTGGATACATCAAAGATAAAGGTACCCATACCCCATGATCATAACCTTCTTTATTTGGCTCTTCTTTTATATCAATATTCTTAGTTTTTAATAACTTTTTTATACTTTTTATTTGATTGATATCATTTTTTGCTTTATACTTTTTTTCATGAAGTTCTTTTGGGAAACCATAAAAATCATAAATGATTTTAGGAAATTCCTTGCTTAAAATTAGTAGCTCTTGACTTTCCCAATGCGCTGATACGATGATTATATATTTAGGTTTTTCAAACTTTTTACTTAAATCTTTGAAAAAACTACTAAATTTATTGTCCATAATACCAAGAGCAGGGCTTCCATGTGAAATAAATAAACTTGGTAACATTTTTTCTCCTTATATCTTTGTATAGTTTTCGCTTAGGTGAATAAATTGCTCCAAAATTCTTTTCAAACTTCCATCTTCTATTGGTTTTTGATACGTAGCAATAATTTCTCTTGGCATGACTAAAGCACCTAAACGGGTAAACTGATTTCTCATAGCAGCACTTACATCAGTACCTCCACCACCTGCATGAACAGCTAATTGAATAGCTTTTAAGGTAAATACTTTTCTGAAATCTTCATCTGCTCTTGAAACCCAAGCAATAAAATTGACAAGTACAGGAGGAAGTGAGAAGTTGTACTCAGGACTAACAAATATATATGCTTTAGCTTCTTGCATTGTTGAAATTAACTCAAGAATACCTTTAGGAATTCCATCTTTTTCTTCTTTTAAAGAATCATACATAGGAAGGTTTAATTCAACTAAATTCACAATTTCACTTGTTTTACCTTCTTTTTTTAGTTGTTCTTCAACTTTTTTTGCTAATTTCATATTCTCATTTAAACTTGCTACAAATATAATATACATTTTTTAATCCTTTATTTTATTATTAAATCAAACTCTAAGAAGTAAATAGTTTGACCTAAACTATTTACTTTTTTTTATCTAAATATTTGAAAAAGAGAGTAAGACTTTTTTACTTGACTCTAATTCGAAGGCTTTTTGGTAGGTAGTATGGATTTCATCTGTATAAACCATAGAACCTAACTTTGTAAATTGTGCTCTCATAGTGTCTAGAACATCTTGACCTCCACCTCCACTATGGGTAGATAAAAGAACATTTTTATCAGAAAATACTTTCCTGAAGTCTTTATTAACAACCGTAATCCAATCAATTGCATTTTTTAATACAGCTGGCACTCCAAAGTTATATTCTGCTGTTACTAAAATAAAAGAATGGGACTTATCCATTGTTTCATACAAGTTTTGCACGGCTTTTGGAATTCCATCTTTTTCTTGTAAAGCACTATTATGTAAAGGAAGATTTAAATCCACCAAATCTATAAGTTGGTTTTCTTTTCCTTCTTTTTGCAATAAATCTTGCAATACTTTTGCTAACTTCATGTTTTCATTTTGAGTCGATACTAAAATGGTATACATCTTCATCCTTTATTTTGTAATTATTTTGTCAATATACCTTCAAGTTCAATAGTTAACTTGATTTTATCAGCAACAATGGCACCGCCTGCTTCTAATAGATTGTTCCATTTTAATCCAAAAGCTTTTCTAGAAATAGAACCGTTTAATTCAAGACCAATTCTTGTATTTCCCCATGGATCTTTAATCATTCCACTTTTTTCAAAATCAAAAACTACTTTTTTAGTGATGCCATGAATTGTGATTTCCCCATGCGCTTCATCGTCTATAATTTTAGATATTGTATACGTAATATTAGGAAACTGTGCTGCATCAAAAAAATCAGCTGATTTTAAATGTCCATCTCTTTTTACATTGTCTGTATTTATTGAACTTACGTCAACCTTACCGCTTAATGAAGTAACTTTTTTTGTACTATCATCATATTCGAAACTTCCAGAAAAAGTATCAAATTCACCTGTTACATTTGAAATCATCATATGTTTAACTTTAAATGATACATTTGAATGCACGGGATCAACATTGTATGTTCCTGCAAATAATGAGCTTGCTAATAAGATTGACGTAAGACCTAATTTGATTTTTAAATTCATAATATTTCCTTTTTGTTACTAGTACTAACTAGTAGTATTTAAATAAAAAAAGTTTATTTTTTGTAAACTTTTTTCAACAATATTCGTAATGTTTCTAATTCTTCATCATCAAGTACATCCATGTACGAAGTGATATTTTTCGCGTGCTGTGGGAATAAAGAAGCTATGATTTTTCTTCCTTCTTCACTAATAGATAAAATACTTGCGCGTTTATCTTTTGGATCACAAAGTGAGTGGATTAAACCATCTCGTTTTAGATTTCTAACAACTACTGTTATATTACCAGGAGTGCTTGTTGTAAGCTTTGTAATAGAAGTAATGTTTAAATCTCCTCTGTGATAAAGTACTTCAAGTACTTTAAACTGATTAAAAGTTAGGCTGTATTCACTAAAGTATTTTAGTTCAGTTGTAAAAAACTTATTAAAGGTTTTGCTAATTTGAACCCATGTTTTCATAGCTTTATCACTTCGTTTCCCATAACTTATTAAACTTTCATTACTCATAATGTTACTCCTTGGTGACAGTATACTACTAGTTAGTACTAAATGTCAAGAGTCAAAGGTAAATATAGTACTAATTAGTACTATTAATGTGAACAAAGAACGTGATACTAAGGTTTTTAAATTTGAAAATTCTTTTTTTGCATCAATTTAATAATAAATAAATAGCTCTTAATTCCTTTAATGGAAGGCTTAGTAAGTTTTAGATACACTATCACGATTTACTATGCCCAAATGTTAAGGAAAAAATATGTTATTAACGCCAGGACCAACTCCTGTACCAGAATTTGTGAGAACAGCAATGAGTGATATTACCATTCATCACAGAACCCCTGAATTTGAAAAAATATTTGAAGAAACACGTTCTTTATTATTAGAAATTCTTGATATGCCTGAAGCTGTGATGTTAGCATCAAGTGGAACAGGTGCTATGGAAGCTTGTGTAACAAATTTAACGCATAAAAAAGCCTTAAGCATTAACTCTGGGAAATTTGGTGAGAGATTTGGAAAAATCTGTCAAGCTTTTGATATTCCTTTTAGAGAAATTAAAAATGAATGGAATACTCCTGTTAGCGTAGAAGTGGTAATGGATATTATTAAAAATGATTCAGATATTGATGCTATTTTTATTCAAGTATGTGAAAGTGCTGGAGGTTTAAGACATCCAGTTGAAGAGCTAGCATTTGCAGTAAAAGCTTTTAATCCTAGTATTACAATTGTTGCAGATGGAATTACCGCAGTTGGTGTTGAAAAAGTAGATACTACAAATATTGATGCTTTAATTACGGGAAGCCAAAAAGCGTTAATGCTTCCTCCTGGTCTTTCAATGATTGGATTCTCAGAAGCAGCTGTTACTAAGATTAATAAAAAACCAGCAGGTTATTATTTAAATCTAGCAAGTGAAATTAAGAAACAAAAAACAAATACTACGGCATATACTGCTGCTACTACTTTGATTATTGGCTTAAGAGAAATTTTAAGTTTTATTAAAAACAATGGTGGTTTTGATGCATTGTATGAAAAAACAGCACTAAGAGCTAAAGCTACACGTAATGCTTTAGAATCAATAGGCTGTGAAATATATCCAAGCACACCAGCAAATGCTATGACTACCATTAAAACAGATAAATCTAATGAAATTAGAAAAATCTTAAAGAATAAATACAATGTAAATATTGCAGGGGGACAAGACCACCTAAAAGGTAATATTTACAGAATTAATCACATGGGATTAGTAGAAGATTTTGAAGCTTCTTGGGTTGTAAATGCCTTAGAGTTGGCAATGGATGAATTAAATATAAGAACATTTGATGGAACTGCTTCTAAAGTATTTTTATCAAATATGTTTAAAGGTTAAGAATGATTTTAGAACATGAAATTCCAGAGGGGTCTCGTTTATATTTTGGTAAAACAGCCAAATTAAAAAGAGAAATAGAAAATAAACTTGCGTCTTTTTTAGATAAAGCAGGTTTTGAAGAAATAGTAACACCTAATTTTTCTTATTCTCAACATCAAAGTATTGAGGATAACAAAAAACTTATTACTTTTTCAGATACAAAGAATCAAAACTTAGCATTAAGAGCCGATTCTACACTTGATGTGGTGAGAATTATTACAAAAAGACTGGGACGAACAACGTCTCATAAAAAATGGTTTTACGTACAACCTGTATTTTCTTATTCTTCAAATGAAGATTATCAAATAGGGTGTGAGTGGATTAATCACGATAACATTACTGATATTTTAAATTTAACATCTTCTTTATTGAATGAGTTAAAGGTAAATCCAGTATTACAATTATCAAATATTAATATTCCAAGATTAGTTGCGAAAGAATTAAATATTGATATTGCTTTATTTAAAAAAGGTGAAATCGCACAATTAATGAATCTTAATTGTGAATGGTTAAATACACTTATTAAAGTGAGTACCACGGAAGATTTAAGTGCTGTACTTTCAATCGTACCTGATTCTATTAAGATTGAATTGGAAAAATTATTAAGTACAGCAGAAACAGTTGATTATAATAATCTTGTAATAGCACCTTTATATCATGGTTCATTAAAATACTATGATTGTGTTTATTACAGAGTTATTCAAGACAATTTAACAATATGTAAGGGTGGAAGATACAGTTCTGATGGTATCAGTTCTTTAGGTTTCGCATTTTACACAGACAGTTTAATAAAATTATTAGAGGATTAGGCATGATGAAAGCAGATTTAATTGTAGGAATACAATGGGGCGATGAAGGTAAAGGTAAGATGGTTGACATGCTTGCTCAAAAATATGACATGGTATGTAGAAGTCAAGGTGGACACAATGCTGGTCATACAATCTGGGTTGATGGAGTAAGACACGCACTTCATTTAATTCCTTCTGGTGTTTTAAATCCAAAAGCTATAAATGTAATTGGAAATGGGGTTGTTTTATGTCCTGAAGCTATTATTGAAGAAATGAAACAATTCTCTGATTTAGAAGGAAGATTATTTATCTCAGATAAAGCGCATTTAAACTTACCTTATCATGCTTTAATTGATCAAGCTAAAGAGAGATTAAAAGGTGACAAAGCTATTGGAACTACTGGAAAAGGAATTGGACCTGCTTATGCTGAAAAAATTTCGCGATCAGGGTTTAGAGTAGGTGAGTTATTAAATCCAAACAAATTAGCTAAAGCAATTGTTGAATACTTTGAACAAAACAAAGCTATTTTTGATGTACTTGAAATTTCAACACCTAATGAAGCAGAGTTACAAGTATTATTACTTTCATATAAAGATGTTTTAGCACCCTTTATTGCAAATACGACTAACATTGTATGGAAAGCACTTGATGAAAATAAAAAGATTTTATTAGAAGGAGCTCAAGGTACGCTATTAGATATTGATCATGGAACATATCCTTATGTTACTTCTTCATCTTGTGTAAGTGCTGGTGCTTGTACTGGTTTAGGTCTTGCTCCTAGAGATATTGGAATTGTTACTGGTATTGTGAAAGCATATACTACAAGAGTAGGAAATGGACCTTTCCCTTCTGAAGATTTCACACAAGATGGTGAAACAATGGCAGATGTTGGAAAAGAAGTAGGAACTACAACGGGACGTGGTAGAAGATGTGGATGGTTTGATGCAATTGCTGTGAAACATGCTGCAAGACTTAATGGTTGTGACCAATTATCATTAATGAAACTTGATGTTTTAGATGGTTTTAAAACAATCAAAATTTGTATTGCTTATGACCTTGATGGAGAAAGAATTGATTACATGCCAAGTGACCTAGAAAACGTTAAACCTATCTATGAAGAAATCGCTGGATGGGATAAAGTTGAAGGGGTAAGACAGTATGATGACTTACCGAAAAATGCTAAATTATATATCAAAAGAATTGAAGAATTAACAAATGTAAGAGTTGGATTAATTTCAACATCACCTGAGAGAGACGATACAATAATAAGAGGATAAATTATGAGAATGAAATTTCACCATACACCCTATGTAGCAAGAAGAATCTCAAGAGATTTAGCAACATGCGAATTTGTAGAAGTTAGAAAAACGAAAGATGAAATCACAGCAGAAATTGAGCGAATCTTAGTAGAAGATTTAGACAATGAACATGCTTTAGATGAAAAAGTAAATGATATATTAGACGAACAAGAAGAAAATATTGAATTTTACAATGCAGACTACAGACAACTTTTTTGGATGACTAAAAAAAGAATGGCAAATGATCATGGTGTAATTTTAAACAATGAAGACAGATTTTCTGATATTTCACATAAAATCTTAGATTTTTTATGGGAAGAAGATTATATTCATTATATTGTAACAGATAATAAAATTAAAAATGTAATTTTTGAATCTATTGATGTGTTTCTAAAAGGTTTTGAAGAAGCAGACGATGAAGTTCATGTGAAAATAAAATCGTACAAAAGAAGACTGATTCCAGGAACAGAGGATTATGATTTAGTATTTGCTAGATTATATGAAGAAGAGTTAATTAAAAGAGGGTTATTATAGAATGAAAAAAGTTTGGATATATTTAGAAAATGGGACATTTCTTGAAGCAAATTCCTTTGGTGCGCAAGGAACTAGCGTTGGTGAAATTGTTTTTAATACTTCTTTAACTGGTTACCAAGAAATCATTACTGATCCTTCGTATGCAGGACAGTTTGTGACATTTACCATGCCAGAAATTGGAAATGTAGGTGTAAATGCTCAAGATATGGAAAGTTCTAAAGCACACTGTAAAGGTGTTCTTGTACGAAACTACCACCATGAATATTCAAACTTTAGAGCCACTTCTGATTTAGATTCTCTCCTAAAAGAAAACAATGTTTTAGGAATTTGTGATATTGATACACGTTATTTAACAAAAATTCTAAGAAAAGAAGGAGCAATGATGATGATTGCTTCTACTGAAATTGATAATATAGATGAATTAAAATTACTTTTAGATTCAAGTCCAAGAATTGAAGATATTAATTATATTAAAGAAGTATCTGTAAAAGAAGCTTATGTTCATAAATTTGGAGCATGGGATCACTCAAAATTTGATTACAATAAAGCAGTTATGAGTGATAAAAAAATTGTAGTTGTTGATTTTGGTGTTAAAAGAAATATTTTAAATGAACTGGTAGAAACAGGTTTAGAAGTAGAAGTAGTTCCTTCGACATTTAAAGCAGCAGATTTGATTTCACGTTTTAACAACAAAGAAATCGGTGGAGTATTTTTATCAAATGGACCAGGTGATCCTTTATCCCTTACCGAAGAGTTAGCAGAAGTAAAAGAACTAATCAAAAGTGAAATTCCTATCTTTGCTATTTGTTTAGGGCATCAAATGTTATCAATAGCTCATGGCTATGATACATACAAGCTAAAATTTGGACAACATGGTGGTAACCATCCAGTTGGAAATGATAAAGGTACAGTAGAGATTACAGCGCAAAATCATAATTATAATGTTCCTGATTCTATAATTAATATTGCTGAAATTACTCATAAAAACTTGTTTGATAATACTATTGAAGGTGTATCTTATAATGATAAGAATATTTTCTCAGTACAGCATCATCCAGAAGCAAGTCCAGGGCCACACGAGTCCAAATATATCTTCCAAGAATTCGCAAATATTGTAAAATAATTCATTTTATTTTCGCAATCTCTGCGTTGAAGAAAATAATTCCTGCGTCATGTGCTTAATGCACACTCCTTAGGAATTTTTTTCTTCGCCTTGACCTTACAAAAAACAATAAATTCTTTTACAATATTTCAAGAAACCATTATAAAGTAGAAAAATGTCTAAAATGACCAGATCTAATCGAATATTATTTGAAGTTATGAAACAACACAATTTAAGTATGTTCCCGAAACAAGCGAAAAAGAAAGTGTTTAGTATAGTAATAGATAGAATTAAAAGAATTTTTCGAGGTGTTTAATATCGTGTAATAAAATAAGAGTTATTCTTTCTTTGAAAAATAGACCCTCATTATATAAATTGATATGTTTTTTAAAATATGAAAGATAAGCTTATTTAAGTATTTCTAACTCATCTGTATATTTATGTTCACAATATGGCTCATATGAAGCTTTGTAAACTGCGTAGTGAGAAGTTCTTTTATGACCATCAAGCGCTTTTTCATCTCTCCATGACTCTACTGCTGAGAATTTTTTTCTGTTATTTTCATATTGAAAAATATCATAAAAGATACAACCGTCTTCTTTTTTAGAAGGTGCTACCATAGCAATCAAGAGTTCTTTCATTTTATCTTCACAGCCGTCTTTTGCTATAAAGGTTACTTTTTTTGTAATTGTCATGATTTTTCCTAGTATATGAATTTAAGAATAAGTTGGTAAGTTCCTGCAGCTGCTAGTCCTGCTGCAACACCTGCTAAAAGATCATCTCCCATAACACCCCAACCACCTTTTACTTTTTGATCTATTTTACCAATTAAAGAAGGTTTCCAAATATCAAAGAGTCTGAAATATACAAAAGCCAAAGCGCCCATAATATAAAAGTTTTCATCAGTAATACCACAAATTGAAAGTGCTAACCACATACCAGCCAGTTCATCTATTACGATTTCTTTACTGTCATGCTCGCCTATTTCTTTTTCATAAATATCAATTTGTTTTATTGCTATTGCTGTAATCAATATTGATAACATAAATAAGGTTGAATCAGGAACAATTTTTAGAAGCAACATCCCTAGAATAAGTGCTACTATACTTCCTGCAGTTCCTGGAGCTTTTGGAGTTAGACCTGAGTAAAAAAGGGTTAAAAAGAGTTTTCTCATTGTTTTGCCTGTTTCTTTTTTTCAATACCAAGTTTTTTTCTTTTTTCCCAAAGAGATTTTCTTGAAATTCCCAGTTTTTTGGATAATTCAGTATCGGGGTAATTCCCTTGAAAGGTTAAAACCATAAGTTTTACATATTCATTTATTGTCATAATATTATTGTTCATTAAAGAAATATTATTTTGCATACACGAGATTTTTGAGAAAGGAAAGTCTTCTTCTTTTTCAAGAGAACAAATAATAGCTTTTCTTCCATCTAAAAGGGCATTTAAATTGTCTTTAGAAGATTTTTTAAGTACTTGGTAGTCCGTAATGTATAAAAGCTCTTTAGTGGGTTTGGCTAAGTCTTTTTGCCAAGTTGGTGTATCTGATAAAGAAATAAATTTAATAGCTAAATCAAATTTTCGAGCAATTTCAAATACTACTTTGTCTGCCATTTTTGGAGAATTCGTAGATACTAGTAGAGGAAAAGTATGTGAAAGTTGAATATTAGAGATATTTACATCTTTAAAATTGAATTCTAAATAAGCTCTTAGCGTGCTAAGTTCTTTTTTAACACTTTGCCATTCTTTATAATGATAAATTTTACGTACAAGTTCATCCATAATAAAAGGTTTCATAATATAATCTTTGGCACCTTCTTTAATAGGATCAGTAACCGTTTCATCAGAAATATAAGATACCAGTAATAAAACAATAGCATGTTCTTTGTATTTTTTTATTATCTCTTTGCATTGAGAAGAAGGCAAAGACGTAGATAATAAAACAATATCGTAATCTTTTTCCATATTAATATTGGTTGATTCGATAAAGTCACATAAGTGACCATCATCCAATAATCGCGAAACAATTTTTTGTGCCAAATAAACTTCATTTTCTATTATTAAGATATTCATGTATTTTTCCAATCGTAGTATTTTAAATTAGCAGTACTTAATACTGTAAGGCCTTCTTTCCTGCCAACAAATCCCATCTTTTCAGAGGTTGTTGCTTTGATATTTATGAACTGTGGCTCAATATTTAATAATTTTGCCATTGAAAATTTGATATCTAATTTATGTGGATTAATTTTTGGTATTTCTGCCAGTATTGTTAAGTCTATATTGATTATCTCATATCCAACACTTGTTACAAAATCTAAAATAAAACTGAGTAATGACGCTGAGTTGGCATTTTTGTATTGTGGATCATTGTCGGGGAAAAACTCACCAATATCACCAGCGCCAATAGCACCTAAAAGTGCATCTATTACAGAATGAATTAAAACATCTCCATCTGAATGTGCTTTAAATCCATACGAACAAGGTAATTTAACTCCACCTAAATACATCTCTTTATTTTCTTCATAAGCGTGAATATCAATTCCTGAGCCTATAAAAGTATTTTTGCAAGGACCTTTCAAATAATCAAACTCATTTAAATCACTTAAAAAAGTTAGTTTTTTACTTGAATAAGAACCTTTTATATAAAAAACACTTTCATTAATATTTTTAATTGCAGAACTGTCATCAGTAAAATCTTGTGTATTCTTTAAGGCTTTTCTTAAAATACTTGTATTTGATAATTGTGGAGTTTGTATAAGTTTTACGTGTTTTCTATCAATTGTCTCTTCATTAAATATAACAGTATCACTTACATCTAGTATAGGAACAATGCAGGCTGCTTTATTTTTATTATTAAGTAAATCTAAAATGATAGCTTTTGGAACTCCTGCTCTTGCAACATCAGTAACCATTACATATTCTGAGTCAACTTCTTCTAAAGCATTTTTCATTGATTCTTGTCTTGTTTCTCCACCTTCAACAAAGCATATATTTGATGAGAAGTTTTTCATGTAATTTAGTTCATTTGGATGAGAAGTAACAATTACCTTTTTAAATTCACAATAAGAGGAGATACGTTTTGTAACATTTAACCACAAAGGCTCGTTATTTATACGCAACCATTGTTTTTTAATTCTGTGTTCAAACCTCGAAGAAGTACCAGCACACAGAACTATTAGTGTAACATCAGTCAAAAAAGCCCCTTGTGTAAAAAAGTTACATATTATAGGCTAAAGTTACTTATGTTTGAGTTAAGCTTCGTCTTCGATTTTGGTTTTGATACCTTCAATTGCAGATGATAAAGCAGCTACATCTAAACCATATTCTTTACATTTTTTTAATCCAAGTGCTACATTATCATCACTTAAAGGAGCGGTTAAATTGGATAATATTTTTACAATTTCAAGAATTTGTACTTTTTCTTTGAATCCTGTTGGTGCTTTATCGGGGTGCCCTACATAACCAATTGCGGTTACTAGATTAGGACTTAGTTTCCAATGTTTAAAAATATTAGCAGTAATCGTAGAACATGAATGTCCCACTAATGTTCGCTCTAATGTAGCTAAGTGTTTCCCTTGTGCAATACCTTCTTTAAATTCTTCTTCTTTTTCCAGTTCTATAATTAATTCAGCAATAATAAATTTTCCTGTTTCTTGTAAAAAAGCGGGTAATAAAAGTTCTTCTTTTAAATCAAAGTTTGAAGCTCCTAACCATTTATTAACAATAGTAGAGGATAAATTACAAGAATTTAAAAAAGCATCAATTCCTACACCATAAGGTTTTAAATCTGATTTAATTAAATCTTGAACCACAGTACCTAAAGCAACAGAGATAGTAAAATTAATACCAAGTAAATTAATAGCACGGCTAGGCGTTTCAACCGCAGATCTAAACCCAAACATTGCAGAGTTTGCAACTCTTAATAATGAAGTAATAATTAAAGGATCTTGCTCAATGATTTTTAATAAATCCAAAGGTTCTTTTTCTGGCAGAGATCTAAACTCTTCAATCTCAATTACACTTTTTGGTAAGGGAGGAAGGGAGTCAATTTTATCAATGATCATATCTTTCATAGTAATATTCCTTTTTCAATGTTAATTAAATATGGTTTTTCTTTTTTTATTGCTTGGCTTAGCGTTAATCTTGAATTATATAATAAACTTTCTTTGTTTGAAGAGGTTATAGCAATAGTAAAGTCTAAATCAATGTTTTTTTCATTATTCTCTACTTTTAAAGAAAACAACCTATTAAGTATTTCTGAGAAATCAATTAATTTTGGAAATAAAATACTCAGAGTAAAATCATCAATTTTATATATTGTGGAATCTTTTACTATTTCTTGTATTCTTTCTTTTAATACAGCCAAATACTTGTCTTTTGCTTTAAAACCATATTCTTTAATAACTAAAGGCAAAGAAGCTACATAAATATCAATCAATGCAGGTGTTTCGTATTCATAAGCACCAAGGTCATCAATGAGGTTTTGCTTGTTTTTTAGCTTATCTGTTTCACTTTGGTTAAAGTTTTTAGCTTCTAAGTTAGCAATGATATTATTGATATTAGTTAGAATAAATTGTTTATTATTTTTTAAAAGCTGGGAAAAAGCACTTTCATAAACAGCAGGAAAAATAAACTCAATAGAATATTTATGCAATAAAGGCAGTTCAAATGTTTTGTAGCCCTTATCTAGTATATCTGAGCTTTTATTGTTCAATCCTACAATCCTAACACTGGATAAACCATAAAATAATTCTTCAGAAATAAGTGAAGATAAATTTTTCTCAATGTCTTCTTTGGTGATACTATTATCAAAAATAACACTTTGTGTAATACTTGAAAGTTCACTTGCAATCATGGCTTTGTGTTTTACACTGTCAAATTGTATACACTTATCAATATAACTTTTCCCAAGGTTTAGTAAAATATCATCTGTAAGATGGGCATCTTCTAACTTAAGTTCTTTTGCATGAAAAGAAGCAAAATTCAACAATAAAATTCTATTTGCATAAACATATTCATTTTCAAGAATTTCATAACCGTTCATATTAATAAAAATAGTATAAATATCTTTTGCTTTGTTTATTGATGAAATATTAGTTTTTGCGGATAAATACGTTACTAAATCAATATATATCTTAGAGTATATTGATAATAGATGGGATGTCTTTTTTTGTTTTTCAATATAAGTGAATGTTCTATTAATAAGTTCATCAATATTTTCTTTACTTGGGCTATGAATAAAATAATTGATTATAATATCTATTGTTTTTAATTTGAAAAACTCATAATAATCGTTTTTTATTAAAGGTGATTCAATTAAAATCTCAGCAATATTTAAATATTTATAGTCTTCAATGTGATTTGAAAATAAAAGAATATCATGCACTATTTCCAGATTTTGGATAATGTACTTATTATCACTTTTTATAAAGTTATCTATTAAATCTTTATGGTTATTAATAACTTTTTCATGACTTTTTACATGGTACTTATAAATGAAGTTATCTAAGAGCTTATTTTTGAATGATTCTTCATCATCATGAAGTTCTTCTTTTAACAATAAAGAAAACTTTTTATTGTATAAACGTATACACCTTTTAAAATTGTCAGTTTCAAAATAATCAATATCATCATAACGAGAATCTAACTTTTGCAATAAAACTAAAAGTAAAAAAGAGGCATTACTTTTAAATATAATAAACTCTTCTTTTTCATCTCTTTCGTCAAAATCACATTCTTTAGAGATAGTATACCCATCAACTTGTTTTTCCAAATTTAAATAATATTCATCAATAATGTATTCTATGCTTTTATTTTTGGTTGAAATATAAGGTAAGTGAGCAAAATAATATAAAAGCATACCCAGAACATTATTAAGTGAAGAAAGGTTTTCTTTGCTTAAATTAACGGTGTATTTTAAAATATTAATGGACTCAGTTATAAGATTTAGAATAGGTTGAATGGTTTTTTTTCTGCTTAGGTCTGTTGAATTTATAATACAAAGTTTTTGAAGAACAAAAATGAGTTGTTTATAACATAAGAAGGTTCCTAAGAAAGACGCTTTATTTTCTATCTCTTCACTTAAAATACTTTCGTAGTCTCTAAATAAAGTTCCTAAGTTATCAAAATTATAGGTATCATAACTTGTAAAAATATTATAATTTTTACCCATAGACAATAAATTGATTATCAAAGTAACTTCTCTAAAAAAGGTGATACCTTCATTTGACATAAGTGCGTCTGTTTTTTTCTTTACATATGAATGCAGAATGTCTTTAAACTTTCCATTGTATTTTAAAACATCTTGAATTTCTTTTGGGATGTCTTCATTAAAATAAAATAATTTATTAATATAAGATATTAAAAGTAAATAATTATTATCATCAGACTCAAGAAGTTTATCCTTGCTTTTGTTAATATTGAAAATTTTAAGAATTTCGAAAACTTCGTTATTATCAAAATTATTTGCATATTGGTCACTGGATAAAAATGTGTAAGTAGAGTTATTAAATGCTTTTTCATCAATTGTCATGTGAATCATCCATTCGTTTTTATACTATTATATTAGAAAGTAACTTATATAAATAATAAAGTAAAAAAGATAACATTAATATAAAACCTTTTTGATATAATCAAAAGATTTTTTAAAAGCTAGATAATAAATAAATATACAAAAAAACTATTCAATAAGGCGCAGAATGAAGACATTTTCACAAGAAGCATGGGCTTCAATTGATCAAACAATTTACAAAGATATTTTAAATTTGGATTTTGTAAAAGAACTAATGTTAGGAACTTTGGATAAAAGCACCTTTGAGTTTTATATTAAACAAGATAAATTATATTTAAATGAATTTAGAAGAATTCTTACAATACTTTCCTCAAAACTTATAAAGGAAGAAGAAAGCAATAATTTTTTAATTTATGCTAAAGATATTATGGACGTTGAAAAAGAACTGCATGAAGAATTTTTAGACTTGTTTAAAGCAGATGAATACTTAGAAGCAAGCCCTTCTTGTTTATTATATACAGGATATTTACATACTATTGTGAATACTTCTTCTGTAGCAGTAATACTTGCATCTGTTTTACCTTGTTTTTGGATTTATCAAGAAGTTGGAGCCTATATATTAAAACACCAAAATAAAGAAGATAATATCTATCAAGCTTGGATTGATACTTATGGCAGTAGTGAATATGAAAAAGTAGTTCAAGATGTGATAGTTATTTGCAATAAACATGAAAAAAATGCTTCCAAAGATGAAAAAGATCAAATGTTACAAGCATTTTATAAAGCTTCTCAAATGGAATGGTTATTTTGGGACAGTGCTTATAAAAAAGAAAAATGGGCAATTTAAGAATATTTTAAAAGGATTACTTTTCTTCATCTTCTTTAAAAAAATTAATAATTATTGCAGTAATAAGGTAAAAATTTCTTTACCTTGTGCTATGATAAGGTGATAATACGCATAGTTCTTAATTAAGACAAAAATTATCCTAATTAAACTATAATAACACAATTTTTCATAAGGATATTAATATGGCAAGTATTGCAGATATTAAAAAAGAGTTAGAAAAGGTAATTTATCCAGGCTTTTCAAAATCCATTGTAGAGTTTGGATTTTTAAAAGATGTACAAATTAAAGATGATACTTCTTGTGTGGTAATTTTAGATATTACATCCGCAGCACAAGATGTTGAAATGAAATTAAGACATGAAATCACAGCCTGTCTTAGCAACATTGGATTAACCAGCGTAGAAATTTCTATGAACAAACCAGAAGAACCTAAACAACAAAGTAATTCAGTGAGTGGTAGTAATATTGCACCACAAATTAAAAACTTTGTTATGGTATCTTCAGGAAAAGGTGGAGTTGGAAAATCTACAACTACAGTTAACTTAGCAATAGCAGCAGCTATGCAAGGGAAACGAGTAGGTATTTTAGATGCTGATATTTATGGTCCTAATATTCCTCGTATGATGGGTTTACAAGGTCAAGAAGTAGAAGTAGTTGGAAACAAAGCCAAACCTTTTAAAGCTTATGGGGTTGATGTTATGTCTATGGGTTCTTTAATGGATGAAGGTCAAGCTTTGATTTGGAGAGGGGCTATGATTATGAAAGCCATTCAACAATTATTAAGAGATATTTTATGGGGCGAATTAGACATCTTGTTTATTGATATGCCACCAGGAACTGGTGATGCTCAATTAACGCTTGCTCAAAGTGTTCCTATTACTTGTGGTATTAATGTTACAACACCACAACATGTAGCGCTTGATGATGCAAGAAGATCGCTGGATATGTTTAAAAAACTGCATATTCCTATTGCTGGAATTGTAGAAAATATGAGTGGATTTATTTGTCCTTCATGTGAAACAGAATCAGATATTTTTGGAAAAGGTACTTGTGAAGCAATTGCAAAAGAGTATGATACTTTTGTTTTAGGAAATTTACCCATTGAACCTGCTATTAGATTAGGTGGGGATAATGGAAAACCTATTGTTTTTTGTGAACCCAATTCAGTAACAGCAAAACGATATATGATGGCAGCAGAGAAATTAATTTCTTTTGTAGATGAGGTTAGTTCCCAAGCAGAAAATGCTTCGATTCAACCTACTACTGCTCCTGGCGTATCTGCATGTTCAACTACTTCAAAGGCTGCAGTTGCAGCACCAGCACAAGCAAGTAGTCAAGGATGTTGTGGAGGTGGAGCAAATCCAGGAAGCTCGTCTGGTCAAACCAAACAAGGTGGATGTGGTTGTAATTAATAGGCTGCAGGTGTAGCACTAAATATATTATTTACAAAAACAAAAAAAAGTTTAGAAGTTTTCTTTCTAAACTTTTTTTATGCCTATTTTTTAGTACTTCTTTGATATATTTACTTAAATATTTAAGGACAAAAAATGGATATGCAAAAAATAGAAACACTTATTAAAAAATTCTCAAAAGAAAGAGATTGGGATAAATTCCACAATCCAAAAAATCTTGCAATGGCATTAAGTGTAGAAAGTGCAGAACTTTTGGAAATATTTCAGTGGTTAAGCCACGATGAAAGCTTAGAATTAAAAGATGAAAAACTTGAGCATCTAAAAGAAGAAATTGCAGATGTGGCTGTGTATCTTTTAAGAATCTGCATGTCTTATGATATTAATTTAGAAGAAGCCATTGTTTCAAAGATGAAAAAAAATGAAGAAAAATATCCTTTGTTAAACAAAGAAGGAAAACGAATAGATTATTCCAAAAAATTCTAAAACTTATGAAGAAGAGACATAAAGAAAAAGAATTATGTCTCTTCTTTTTTATGAGGGATGGTGATAATAAATTTAGCTCCATTTTCTGTATTTTCAACTACAAGTGTATTATTACTGTGTTTTTCAATAATCATTTTACTCATATATAAACCAATACCAGTTCCTAAGGCTTTATGTTTAGTCGTAAAATAAGGCTCAAAAATTTTATCAATTATTTTTTCATCTATGCCTTGTGCGTTGTCTTGGATACTAATAATTGTTTCTGTTGGATTTTCACAAAGTGTAATAGTAATTTTTGGGTCTTTTATTTTTCTTTGTATAAGAATATCTTTAGCATTGGAAATAATATTTAACAAAGCTTGAGAAAACTCATTTTTATAGCTTTTAATCTTTATTTTATTGTGCTTACAAATTACCTTTGTTTCAATAAAAGAATGTTTTAAAGAGGCATCTATTATAAAAAGCGCAGAGTCTAAGGATTCTTTGATATAAAATACTTCTTTTTGTTTTTCTGGTTTAAAATAATTTCTAAAATCTTCAATTGTTTTAGACATATAATCAATTATTTGTACAGAATCTTTGATTTTTTTATCAAATCTCTCTTTATTTAGTTTTCCTTTTTCTTGATACACATCTAAATACATAAAAATAGCACTTAGTTGCATAAGAGGCTGTCTCCATTGATGGGCTATATTTGCAATCATTTCTCCCATCATGGCAAGTTTTGATTGTTGTATTAAGATTTGTTCATTCTTTTGTTTTTCTTCTAGTGCATTTTGCTGTATTTTTAGGCGTTTGGTAATTTCTTTAGAAATCGTTTTTTCTAAGTTCTTATTGATTTGTTTTACGTCATTTTCATTTTTGCTAATTCTATTTATTAAATAGTTTAAATAAAAATTAACAGAGATTGCTGCAAAAACAAACAATAATAAAGAAACAATAAGAGAATTTTTGACCAAAGATATATATTCATTTTTTTCTTTTGTAACATCAAGAAAAAAAACAGCTTGATAGGCACTTTTCGTTTCCAAAACTTCCAAATTTAGAATTTTACTGATATAAAACTTGCCTTTTATTTTTTTAAGCTCTGTGTGTTCCTCTCGGCAGTTTTCAAGTAAAATAGAAAACGTTTCATTATTACGATTTTCATCCAAATACGTTTCAAGCAGATTTTTGTTTTTATCTTCAAAATATATTACACCTTCTGAATTATTATACATTTTGACACTTTTTAATAAAAGTTTTGAAGTAAGAAAATAATCGACTCTGGCATAAGAAGATTTTTTACTTTTAAGTAAATAAGATAATTTTATATAAATATGATTGTTTCTTTTTGTCAAAGAGTAGCTTTTAAAATGTATTTTATTTTTCTCTATAAGAGTGATGTTAATGTAGTCTAAGTAGGTATTTTTGTTTTTGAATTTTTTAAGGAGGTAGTTCTCATAGTTTTTGATTTCTGTATTTTTTTGTCCATCAAGTAAGTCAAATAATACATCATTTTCTAGTGAAAAATTTAAGTTTGCATAAGAATTCTCTAGTTTGTGCCTAAAAGTAGAGTAAAAATTATCTAAAGTATTTTTATAATTGTTTTGTAATAAATACAAATAAGATTTATTAGAGCTTTTATTCTGATAATAAAGAGTCAATAAAAGTATTGAAATTAAAAAAAGAATAAAAAAGAGACTCTTACTTTTCATGGTAAACTTAAAGTTTTTCAAGTTTATATCCTGTTTGAGAAATATTTATAATTAAGTCTTTTGATGTTTTTTTTCGTAAATCTTTTATGAGGGATTTAAAAGCTTCTTTACTAACAGCGATATCTGGCCACAAATGATACTCGATTTCTTCATAAGAAACAATATGGGGTGAATTTTTTAACAAAAGGTTTAACAACAAAGACTCTTTTTTATTTAAAATAGTTATCTTTCCCTCTTTTTCTATACTTTTGGCTTTTATATCATAAGTGATATTCTCTTTTAAAAGAATCACCTCTTTTAGTTTTTTAGAAATAAGATCTACACATTTATCCAATGCATTCTCCAGCGCATGTTTATCAAAGGGTTTGATTAAATATTTTGTAATATAGAGTTCTACCGCATTTAATAAATAATCTTGTTCTGTATGGGCGGTCATAATAATAACAGGGGTAAAAAGGTCTGTTTCTCTAATTGTTTTTAAAACTTCCAGGCCATTTATTTTGGGCATAGAGATATCCAATAATAAAATATTGGGTTTGTATATAGTATAAAGTTCTAAAGCTTCTTGTCCATCTTTAGCATAAATGACTTTGTTCACATACAGTTCAAGTACTTCTCCTACTGTTTGAGATATTCCTTCTTCATCTTCTGCATAAAGTATACTTAAATCTTCTAGTTTCATATTTTTCCATTGTATAACAAAAGCGTACGCTTTTGTTATTATATTTTCTTAGCTTCTATATCTACTGTTATGGTAATTTTATCACCCACAACAAAAGAACCTGTTTCTAGGAGTTTATTCCATGTTAAACCAAAGGCTTTTCTTGAGATTTTAGTTGAAAAAGACAGGCCTAGTTTGGTATTTCCCCAAGGATCTTTAACCGTTCCATTGTTTTCAAAATCTAAAATAACTTCTTTGCTTATACCTTTTATTGTTAATAAAGCTTTTGCTTCATCATCATTTACGCTTAATAATTTAAATGTTATGTTTGGAAAAACTTTTTCATTAAAAAAATCTTCTGACTTAAGATGTCCATCTCTTTTTACATTATCTGTATCAATAGAATTCACATCAATCTTTGCACTTAAGGTTTCAAATACTTTTGTTGTGTCGTTGTAATTGATTTTAGCATCAAAGTTCGCAAAACTTCCATAAACATTTGATATCGCCATATGTTTCACTTTAAAAGAAATCTTGGAATGCGCTTTATCAATTTGATACGTTGCTGCAAATACACTTGTTCCTAATACCAATAACATAAATAATAATCTTTTCATTTTAGTCCTTTATTTTGTATAAAGAAGTATAAAATATTTATGAGGGAAAAAAGGGGGATAGTTTGATTTTTTTGTTTAAGGCAGATAGTTTCTTGTTCTAATGCTTAGAAAAAAGAAATAAACCCTTGTTTATTTCTCTTGTCTTGCATTCTTTTCTTCAATTCCACTCATTCCAAATCTTCTTGTTAATTCTTGTTTTACACGATCAGGACTTATATTTTTAGAAGCAAGTGCTACTAAAACATGGTAAGTAATATCTGCTGCTTCAAAAATGATTTCTTTTTCATCATTGTCTTTAATAGCAAAAGTAAACTCTCCTGCTTCTTCAACAATCTTTTTAAGCATAGAGTTTTCTTCGCCTTGAAGAAGTTTTGCTGTATAAGATTTTGTAGGGTCTGTATTCTTTTTTTCTTGAATGGTATGGTATAAAGTATCAATTACTCCATATGCTGCACTTGTATCTACTTCTACTTCTGATATAATTTCATTTGTTTTTACGTTGGTGAAAAAACACGATTTTCTTCCTGTATGACAAGCTACTCCTGTTTGATTTACTTTTAATAAAATAGTATCGTCATCACAATCCAATAAGATTTCAACAATATCTTGGATATGACCAGAGCTTTCACCTTTTTTCCAGATTCTTTGTTTAGATCTTGAAAAATAATGAGCTATATTCGTGCTTAAGCATAGCTCTAGCGCTTCTTTATTCATATAAGCTAACATAAGTACTTCTTTTGTGCTTGCGTCTTGTGTGATAACAGGAACTAAACCTTGCATCTTTTCCCAGTCTATTTTTTCAATACTCATATTTTTCCTTAGAATTTGGATTTAATTTCTATTTGTAGACCTTCAAGTTTAAGGCTTTTATTTTCTTTATCTACTTTGATATTGGGTGTAATTGTAAAGTTGTTTTCTTTTTCTTTTTCTTTTATTGTTTTTAATTGATTTTGAAATTCTAGAATATCATTGGGTTTTGCAAGTTTATTCTCATCGAAAACATTCTTTTTTAAAAAAAGTAAGTCCAGTTCAAGTTTATTGATTTTTGCAAGAAGTTCTTTTTTTTCTTCTTGAAATTGAAGATATTCACTATTTTTGTTTTCTAATGCTTGTTTTATGTTTTGAGCGTTTTTTTTGAGTTCACTGTTTTTTTGGTATAAAAAAACAAAAATAAAAGATAAAACAAGAATTAGGGCAATACGCATTAAATACTTACCAAGGGAAAAATCCCTTGATTAGAAATACTAGTTATTAATAGAAGCATCTCTTGCAGTACTTTTTGTATCTACCCAAATATTAGGAGTAGATCCACCAGGTGTTAAGAAAATTTTAGCATCTTTATTAACTCTAAGTGCGTCATTAAATTTACCTTGAACTTGGATTTGTTCTAATTTTAATAAGTTAGGAGTTAATGATTTAGCAATTAATATATTCGCTTTTGCTTGTGCAATTGCTTCAATAGTAACAGCATCTGCTCTACCCTTAGCTTCAATTCTTTTAGCTTGTGCAGTACCGATTGCTAAAGCAGCTTTTTTCTCAGCTTCTTGTTTAGCTCTTGCTACTTCGTATTTAACTCTTTCTGCTTCTTGATTAGCAATTTGAACTCTTTCAATTTGTTCTCTGATTTTAGTAGGAAGAATAATTCCTCTTAATTGAACTGATAAGAGCGTAACTGGAGAGTTTTCTAATGCTTCAATATCTGCTCTTACACCATCTTCAATTTTAACAGCGATTTCATTTCTTTTAGTAGGAAGTTCTTCTGCTGTATATACTCCAACTACATTTCTTACGATATCACGAACAACTGGGTTAATGATTTTATCTTCCCAAGCTAAACCATAAGTAGCAATAGTATTAGGTGCTCCATCAGCTGTTAGTTTATATTGAACAGTTAATTCAATAGAAACAGGTAATCCTCTCGCATCTAAGATATCAATAGCAGGATTTAATCTAATTCCTGAACCAAAAGATGTAGCTTCACTAATGTTCTTATAGTTCATTAATCTAACTTTTGTATCAATTAAGATAACTTTTTGGAAACCAGGAATGAAAAAGTGAAATCCAGGAGTTAATGGAATTTCTTCATATTTACCAGTAGTGATTTTAATCCCTACTTGTCCAGATTCTACAATTACAAAAGGTTTGAAAATAAATAAAGCAGCTACGATTGCAATTACAACGTAAATAATTCCTGCTTTTTTTCCTAAATTTTTCATAAATTCAGGTGGCTCAAAAGGGGGTTGAAAGTTTCCACCACCGCCTCCGCCATTTCCGCCGTTCCCACCATTGTTAGAACCACCACTGTTCCCGCTTTGTCTGTTTTTAAAATAATCATTATCTATTGGCATTTTATTTCCTCTGTTTGTTGTTTTCTATTTTCCATAATATTTCTTACGAAATATAAGAACTGCAAACCACTGTTTACAATTCTTATAATTCTTCTATTTTACAAAAACTAAGCCAATGCTTAGTTAATGTAAGTTAAATCTTTAATATATTTAGGGTTCTTACCAGCTACTACATCAAAATAAGCACTTTGTAATTTTTCTGTAATAGGACCACGTTCGCCTTTTCCAATAATTCTCGCATCTACTTCTCTAATAGGAGTAACTTCTACAGCTGTTCCTGTAAAAAATGCTTCATCTGCAATATATACTTCTTCTCTTGTAAGTCTTCTTCTCTCAACCGTATAACCCATATCTTTTGCCAAATCAATAACAGTCATTTGTGTAATTGATTCTAAAGAGTTGTCATTTGGAGGAGTAATAATAATACCATCACGTACAATAAAAAAACAAGCTCCAGATGCTTCTGCAATATAACCTTGATCATCTCGCAATAGTGCTTCATCATAACCCGCATCAATAGCTTCAAATTTAGCCATTTGTGAATTAAGATAATTTGCAACTGCTTTTGCTTTTCCCATTCCAGAGGTATTAGGATTTCTAGTCATTGAAACAATTTTTACACGAACGCCTTTTTTAAGACCTTCTTCTCCTAAATAAGCTCCCCATTCCCAAGCTGAAATAGATACATGAACAGGCGCTTCTTTATGGTATAAACCCATAACTCCATAACCCAAATAAACCAAAGGACGAATATAAGCACCATCAAAGAGTTCATTTTCTTGTAAAAGTTTTATTTGTGCAGCATTTAATTCATCTTGTGTAAAAGGAACATCAATAAGAGTCATTTTCGAAGAGTTTAATAAACGTTTAGTATGTTCTTGAAGTTTAAAAATAGCACATCTTCCATCATGTGTTTTATAAGCTTTTGTACCTTCAATTGCACCGTTTCCGTAGTGTAAAGTATGGCTTAATACATGAACTTTTGCATCTTTCCACGCTACGAGTTCACCATCCATCCAGATGTATTTTGCTTCTGTCATTAATGTTCCTATTTCACCCTATAAGGTATTTAATTTTTGACTAATAGTTTATCTAAGTTAATATTAAAGATAAATTATGCAAAAAGAAGGAAAATACTCAGGTATTCCTTTATTTTGTAAAAAGAATTTTATTAATACCAAGCTTAATTAAGGCTTTTTTAAAAGCCAAAGAAGAAGACAGGTCCGCATTTTTAAACGAACTTGAGGATCTTCCTACAAGATTAAAAACATGAGTAGAAAGTATTTTATCCCCTGAAGATATTTTAAGACTGATATTGGCTTTTGCAATAAACCATGCTTTGTATTTTGAATGATTTATAAGAGATGTGATTCCTACTTGTACATTGGAAGGTTTTGAGATTTTATAGTCATTTTTATTAAAAAAAGAAGAAAGTTCATTTTTGTAAGCGTTTGATTTTGAATGTATTGAAATATTAATTTTGGCTATTAGAGTGCTTTTTTCATTTAAAATAAGATCGTATTTTTTAATTTCTTTTTTGTAATTAAAATCATTTTTTATAGCATATAAAATATAGGCTAAGTCTTTTGCTTCTTTTAGTTGCTGCTCTAGAGAAGAGATATTTTTTATTTTTGCAAGTATACTTTTATTTTCTTCTTGTAATTTACTTTTGATATTGTTATCTAATATTTCTAAACGATTGTAATGTTCATTAAAGAGTTTAGCTCTGTTTATTTGTACTAATACATAATATTTATTATCAAGAAAAACATTTTTTATGATTTTTGCATTGTTAAATTGAAGTTTTTTGGTTTGACTAATTATATTTTGAACTATTGTTTTATTGTAGTTATTATTTGAGCTTGTTTTTGTGATATCTGTTTTAGAACGTATTTCTACACTTAAATACGCAGAAACATTTTTTAAGGCTTGATTTTTAGCCTCTTCAAGCGAATAAGATGAAGATGTTCCATAAAAGTTATGTGCATCAACACTAGAAGAGTTTAGATACCAAGAAGGTAAAGGGATTGATTTATTAGCTTTATTACTTGAAACGCAAGCGCTAAAACTTAAAAGAATAAATAATACAAAGAAAATATTTTTAAGTGACATTAAAAACCTTAGTGAATTTTTTTAACAATTTGAAGAAGCTTCAAGTTTTTTGCTTCGCCTTCCTTTATTACTAACCAAGAGCTGTTATTTTGAATCTCTTCGCTTGCTTCTAAAATAACATTAATCCTAATAATATCACAGCTTTTTTTATTGCTTAAAGGGTCTGTGTTTTCTTCAAGGCTATATACTTGAAATAAATCTCCACTTTTTATATCGTGATTACTTCCATAGGCAATTTGTGCAATTATATCTTCTTTGTTTTTACGTAATTGTTTAATATACGTAGAAGCAGAAAAATACTGAGAGAACTTTCTTTGCAAAAAAGGAAGGGATTTTGCAAAAGATTTTTTAATTCCACCAATGATTTCTCCATAAGTAGGCTGTGAATTGTGTCCTAAATCGGCATTTCCTCTTATGGTATGGGTAAATTTAATAGCACCTGTGCTTACTTCTATAATTTTGACAGTCAAAGAAGTCTCTATGTTTGTACCGTCTGTAAAAGAAGTTAATACTCTTAATGCTGCACCAAAAAATTGTAGTTCTTCATTTTTAGAATCTTTTGTTATGTCATGCACTGCTTGGGATGCACCTGAGAAATTACTCATATGAACACGTATATAATTTAAGGAGCCAGTTACTAAATACTGCACTCCAGAGCTTAGTCCAAATTCTACAAGGGAAGAAGGATCTAATAAACCCGAATCTTGTAATTGTAACTCAGCATCAACTTTATCAGCATCTTCTCTTGTAAAGAGTTCATTTCCACCTGCTTTTAATAACAAGTCCTCAATTAAAGGAACAAGGGCAGATGATAATTTAGGGTCAACAAAACGTTTTGTGCTTGTTTTTTTTGTTTTTCCTCCAAGGCCTGCAAAAGTTGGACTTAAGCCAATACCAAAACCAAAAGAAGAACTTTTATTATTTGTTTTGGCTTTTCCATAGGTGGTATTATTGGTAAAATTAACAACAGCTACTTTTGCTAAGTCTCTTTGAAGTAATACTTTACATACAGGGCTTAAAACTTCTTTTGTAAAAATCTTTTCTTTATAAGAAGAGATATTAAGAGTAGAAGATAAACACCCTGTAAAAAACAATAAAAAAGAAGTTGCGAGTAGAGTGTGTTTCATTTAGTTTCCCGATATTTTTGTCATTGTAACCAAAGCTGCATTATAGAATATGTATATTAATAAAAATACAAGGCCTTTAATTAAATGATTTATAAAAAAGATTATATAATACTAATAAATAATTATATATTAATTGAATAATTTTAAATATTAGGTGAAAAGAGTAAAAATGAATCAACAAGAGTTTTGGAATAAAAAGTTTGGGAAAGATGATTATTTATATGGAAAAAGAATCAATACTTTTATCAAAGCTGTTTGCAAAAGATTTTCTAAAAATGAAGAAGTTTTATGTGTAGGAGAAGGGGAAGGTAGGAATGCAGTTCATTTAGCCACGCTTGGGTTTAAAGTATCTGCTCTTGATTCTTCTAATCTTGGTTTTGTAAAGTTAAATGCTTTAGCAAAAGAACAAAATGTAAAAATCGAAAATATTTGTAGTGATATTAAAGAATGGAAGAGTACTAAAAAATACGCAGCCATTGTTATGTCTTTTTTTCATATTGAAGATGAGGATAAAAAAAGCGTTTTTACTGTTTTAGAAAATGCTTTAGATAAAGATGGGTATTTGGTATTGGAAGTTTTTTCAAAAAATCAAATTAATTATTCTTCAGGAGGACCAAAAGATACTGATTTACTTTATGATGTAAAGGGTTTAAAAGAAATATTTAAAAACAGTACTATTCATACGCTAGAAGAAACAATAACCACTTTAGATGAAGGTAAGGGTCATCAAGGAGAAGCAAGTGTTATTCGCTTGATTTTACAAAAAAACTAAAAAAAACAGGGTTTAAGTAATCCCAAGTAAATCACTTTTTATTGCTTAACTAAGGCTTAATCGCTTTTTATCTATAATCGCAATAATAAATACCTATATAAAGTGTGGATAATGTTAAATAAAATTCAAGAACTAATTAAAAATAAAGTATTAATAATTGATGGTGCTATGGGTACACAATTACAGAATGCTGAAATAACTGCCCAAGAATGGATGTGGGAAGGCGAAGATTTAGATGGTTGTAATGAACTATTGAACGAAACAGCACCCCATATCTTACGTACCATTCATGATAATTATGCAAAAGCAGGTTCAAATTTAATTACTACCAATACTTTTGGGACTATGCCTTGGGTTTTAGATGAATACGATATAGGAGACAGAGCCTATGAACTTTCACGTTTAGGTGCAGCTCTTGTTAAAGAAACATGTGTGAAATTCTCTACTGAAGATCAGCCTTGTTTTGTACTTGGATCAGTAGGCCCTGGAACTAAACTTCCTTCTTTAGGACATATACATTACGATGTTATGTATGAAGGGTATAGAGTAGTAGCTAAAGGTTTAGTTGATGGGGGCGTAGATATATTTTTACTTGAAACCTGCCAAGACCCTTTACAAATAAAAGCGGCACTTCATGCTATGAATGATGAAGCTTCTCATATTCCTGTTATGGTTTCAGTAACCATTGAGTTAACAGGAACGATGTTAATAGGTACTGATGCTGCAACTATAGCTGCTATTATGGAACCTTTTAATATTTTATCTCTTGGTTTCAACTGTGGAACAGGGCCTAAACAAGTACAAAAACATGTAAAAACCTTATCTCAAAATTCAAGATTCCCTATTTCTGTTCATGCGAATGCTGGTTTACCACAAAACAGAGGAGGCGTACCTTATTATCCAATGGGACCTGATGAATTCACTGCAATCCAAAAAGAATTCTTAGATGTTAATGGAGTATGTTTTTTAGGTGGATGTTGTGGAACTACCCCTGAGCATATTAAAGCCTTGAGTGATGAGGTAAAAGATTCAAAACCCAAAGAAGTTTGTGGTTTTCAAGTAGCTTCTTTGGCTTCTTTATTTGGAACAGTTTCTTTAAAACAAGATCCTATGCCTATGCTTATAGGGGAGCGTTCAAATGCAACAGGTTCAAAAGCTTTTAGAGAATTATTAAAAGCCAATGATTATGAAGGAACCTTGAGTGTAGGACAGCAACAAGTACGAGCAGGAGCTCATATTATTGATGTTTCTGTTGGTTTTGCAGGCCGTGATGAACGTTTTGATATGGATCAAGTAGTTGCTTTATATTCTCAAAAAATTCCCTTGCCTTTAATGGTCGATTCTACACAAACCTATGCTCTTGAAGCAGGACTTAAACAAATAGGCGGACGTGCTATTATTAACTCTGTTAACCTAGAAGATGGGGAAGAGAAGTTTGATATTGTATGTTCTTTGGCTAAAAAACATGGAGCTGCTCTTGTTTGTTTGGTTATTGATGAAGTAGGAATGGCTAAAACAAAAGAAGAAAAACTAAGAATTGCTGAGCGAATTTTTAATTTATGTATTGACAGACATGGTTTTAGAGCGGAAGATTTGGTTTTTGATATGCTTACTTTTACCATTGGTTCAGGAGATGATGAGTACAGAACAGCAGGTGTTGAAACCCTAGAAGCTATTAGAGAGTTCCAAATATTACATCCAACTGTGGGTACCACATTAGGACTTTCTAATATCTCTTTTGGTTTGGATATTAAAGCAAGAGCGTATTTAAATTCTATTTATTTAGATTATTGTGTAAAAGCAGGGTTAACAACGGCTATTGTGAATGTTAAACATATTTTACCTCTTAATAAAATCTCAGTTGAAGATAAAAAAGCTTGTGATAATTTGATTTTTAATAACCATGATGATGGTGACCCTTTATTTGCTTTTATAGATCATTTCTCAAATGTAGAAGATCAAGAAGAAGAAAGTGATGAAGTATATCAAGCCTTAAGTCCTAAATTAAAAGTAGAAAAATTACTTTTAGATGGAGATAAAACCCGTTTACTTCCTTTAGTGGATGAATTAAGACATACAATGAGACCAGAAGTTATTGTAAATGAATGGTTAATTGATGGTATGAAAATCATTGGAGTTTTATTTGGTTCGGGGCAAATGCAATTGCCTTTTGTACTGCAAAGTGCAGAAACAATGAAAGCAACCGTAGATGCATTAAATCCATATTTACCAAAAGAAGAAAAAGCCAGTGAAACTGTCCTTGTTTTAGGAACAGTTAAAGGCGATGTTCATGATGTTGGGAAAAACCTTGTAGATATTATTTTGTCTAATAATGGATTCAAAGTGGTTAATATTGGAATTAAAGCCAGTCTTCAAGCTTTTTTAGAAGCAGCAAAAGAACATAATGCTGATGCTATAGGAATGTCTGGTTTATTGGTTAAATCAACTGCTGTTATGAGAGAGAACCTAGAAGAGTTAAAAAAAGAAAATATAAGTATTCCTGTTTTATTAGGGGGAGCTGCTTTAACCAAAACATTTGTTAATGATTATTGCCGAACCATTTATGATGGACCCATTTTTTATTGTAGAGATGCTTTTGATGGCGTTATTTCTATGCAAAGAATTGAAAAAGGGGATTTAAGTAATACTGCATTAGCAGCTGATTTAGTTGAAGATGAAGTAATCGTGAAAAAAGATGAAAAAGAAATAATCATTCCTCCTTATGAAGAAATTGAATTGCCTTCAAAACAGCCTTTAATTGTACCCCCTATGTGGGAGAGAATTACCGATAATAAAGCAGTTAAAAATCAAGATTTAATTTTCTCATGGATTAATCACCGAGTATTATTTAGACAACGATGGGGATATAAAAGAGGGAAACAAGATCCTAAAAAGTTTAAAGCCTATGAAGAGGATACGGTTTGGCCTTTATATGAAAATTTAAAAGATGAATTAATTACAAAAGAAATCTTTGCTCCCATTGCAATATATGTGTATTTCCCGTGTATTTCTCATGATAATAAACTGTATATTTTTGGAAAAGAACATATATACAATAATTTAGAAGAAGCACAAAAAGTTCCTCCTTTAAGTGAAGCTATTAAAGTATTGGAATTTCCAAGACAAAAAAGAAAACCTTTTAGATGTTTAGCCGACTTTTTTGCAAATGACAGATTAGATGTTGTGGCATTTACGCTGGCTTCTTCGGGACTTAAAATCACTGATTATGAGCAAGCCTTGTATAAAGAAGATAAATATACTGAGTATTTTCAAGTACATGGGCTGGGCGTTGAGTTTGCAGAAGCGCTGGCAGAAGTAATTCACAAACAAATACGATTGGACTTAGATATCGTATCAAAAGAAGGTCATGCCCTAAGAGATGTACAAATGAAACAATATATAGGGTGTAGATATTCTCCTGGTTACGCAGCTTGCCCAGAGCTTGAAATGAATCGTGATTTCTTTGATTTATTAAAACCAGAAGAGTTTGGTATAGAATTATCAGAAACATTCCAAATGCATCCTGAGCAAACTACTTGTGCGATGGTAGTTCCTCATCCCGATGCTAAATACTATAATGTATAAGTAAATAAGCCTAGGCTTATTTACTTAACAAACTATTTAATCTTTTAATCCTCTTTATTCTGATCTATAATTCAAATGCTTACGTTTTTCTCTTTATTGCTTAATAAAACAAAATAACACTATAAAGCCTATAGAAAAGGCTTAAAAAAAGCAAATAATAAAAACTTTCAACATTTAAGCTACATTTATGTTTATCCCCTTGACAAAGAAGCTAAAACCTCCTATAATTCCCGTCCAAATCAAGTGTGACACTTTAAACTGACACGTGAGAGA